>NZ_JBIFFJ010000010.1:0-93172 GCF_043556915.1 Sulfitobacter sp. 1A15299
TGACAGGCTTGAGCATACATACGAAAATATACTATCGCAACACTAAGTAAAACAGCGCATAATGAAGTTTATGTTAATTTCCAGGCCTCGCCATCTTGTACCACCCGCGACTCAGACAACAGCTTCTCCAGATGCGCCGCAACGTTTCGTTCTGCGGCCATTGCGATATGTGGGTCGGTTTTCTGGTAGACGGAAGCGGCGATATTCTGGACCGAATCCGGGGTGTTTGAGAGGTGGGCGAGGATCTCCGCCTCGCGACGCATGCGGTTGGAAAGCAACCGTTTGACGTAAGGTTGCGGATCCCGGAGTATAGGTCCGTGCCCCGGAAAGTAGATCCTATCGTCGCGCTCAATCAGCCGCTGTAGCTGCGCGCAGTAGTCGTGCATGTTTCCGTCAGGGGGGCTGACGATCGAACTGTTCCAACTCATAACGTGGTCGCCCGTGAAGAGCACTCCGTCAGGTCTCGCGAAACAAAGGTGGTCGCTCGCGTGACCAGGTGTGTGCAGGACGGTAAGACCGGCAATGACCTGTCCGTCCTCCAGAAACCGGTCAGGTCGAAATGCATCGTCAGGGAATGCCCGTGAGGCATAAACAGGTGCGTCTGTCCGTGCTCGCAGGGCTGGGACGACTCCAAAATGATCAGAATGGTGGTGTGTGAGCAGAATCCCGGATGGTTTGGCCCCCAAATTTTTGATGATTGCCTCGAAATGTGTACTGTCTTCTGCTGGGCCGGGGTCGATTATGAACCGACCATCAGGCGTATCAATGATGTAGCTATTTGTCCCGTGGTAGGTCATCTTTCCGGGATTGTTCGCGACGATCCTCAGAATTCCAGGGGCCAATTCGACTCCCTTCGCGCGGCAAGGCTCCGGCTCTGAGAAAAACATGCTGCTTCTTTTCATTGTGTGCGACCAGGTATTGATTGCGAACAATTTGGTTCGCACAGTTTTGCGCATTGCTCTCGCATGGCGCCGGAAACCTCAGGCTGGCGTCCGGTGCCTGTCAAATCCGGCATCGGACCATTTCAACTTATATTGGACCAAGACCGTATGAGACTGAAACAGTCTGATACAGTCTTGGGCTGGCAGTCACACAGCGCGGCGATTATGGTAAGCAGTATACAGAACTACAGCAATTGTCGCCTTCGTCAGATCCCCGAGAAGGAACGGGTAAAGACCGGCGTTCAGCAACTTTTCGCCATAGCCGACAAAGCCACCCAACCAGAACAGCCCTGCGCAATACATGAGTATCGAGCCCAAAAAGACCGCGACAGATGCTCTGAATGAAGGCCAAAGTCCTTGCAGTGCTTGAACAACCCAACCGGCAGCCGCCGCTGCAAGTGCGAAGCCTATCAGGTATCCGCCTGTGGGACCCGCAATATACGCCAGTCCGGCCGGAGCCGGAGGCGTGCCTGCGAAGACCGGCAGGCCAAGCAGACCTTCAAAAAGGTATGTCACAACAACAAGACTACTGCGCACCGGCCCCAGGAAAAGGCCCAGACCCAAGACAACCAGGGTCTGTGTAGACATAGGTACGGGGTAGAACGGCACCACGATTTTGGCGGATAGTGCCAAAAGAATTGTGCCGACGAGTATTATCGAGATTTCTCGGGTCAGTCTTGCGACTGATTGGCTTTGAGTGGTTTCCAGATTCATCTTTTTCGTCCTTGTTTCTGAAGATTGTTATTTTTTGGATAGTAAGCTCACATGCGCTTGGCGACTTCTTCCAACATGACTTCGCTCGCCCCGCCGCCGATGGCCTGCACACGGGCATCGCGTGACATGCGTTCCACCGGTGTTTCGCGCATATAACCCATGCCGCCGTGAAACTGGACGCAGTCATAAAGCACGCTGTTCACCAGTTCGCCGCAATAGGCTTTGACCATTGAGACCTCTTTCACGCAGTCACCGCCCGCGGCATCCAGACCGGCGGCGTGATAGACCAGCTGACGTCCTGCCGCGATCCGCGTCTGACAGTCGGCCAGCCGTTGGCGCACGGCCTGCTTGTCCCACAGAACGCCGCCAAAGGCCCTGCGCTGCTTGACGTAATCCACGGTCATGTCCAGCGCGGTTTGCGCTTCGGCACAGGCCATCGCACCCAGGACGATGCGTTCGTTCTGGAAGTTCTTCATCACCGAATAGAAGCCGCGGTTGACCTCGCCCAGAACGTTTTCGGCCGGGATGCGGACATCTTCGAAGATCAGTTCGGCAGTGTCCGAGCACAGCCAGCCGGTCTTGTTCAACGCCCGTCCGACCGAAAAGCCCGGCGTGCCTTTTTCGACCGCAAACATGGTGATCCCGCGCGACCCCTTGGCATCGGGATCGGTCTTGGCGCCGACAAAGTAGAGATCGCCATGCACGCCGTTGGTGATGAACATCTTGGTGCCGTTCAGCACCCAATCCGACCCGTCCCGCACCGCGCGGGTGCGCATGCCGGCCACGTCCGAGCCCGCGCCCGGCTCGGTCACGGCGACGGCGGTGATCATTTCGCCAGAGGTGATCGACGGCATCCACCGCGCCTTCTGTTCGGGCGTGCCGGCGTTTTCCAGATGCGGCGAGGCCATGTCGGTGTGGACCAGAACCGTGGCCGAGAATCCGCCGAAGGTGGATCGCCCGACCTCTTCGGCCAAAACCACGCTGGACATCACGTCCAGCCCCGCGCCGCCATACTGTTCGTCATAGCGCATCCCCAGAACGCCGAGATCACCCATCCGGCGCAGCACGTCGCGGGGCACCATGCCCTCCTCCTCCCAGGGCTCGGCCTTGGCGGTCACCTCGGTTTCGATGAACCGGCGCAGCTGGTCGCGGATCAAGTTGAGGTCTTCGTTGAACGGGCCGGAGGCCGCGGTGATGTTGTCTTGTCTGGTCATGTGTTTTCCTCTGGATCGAGTTTGATAAGTGGGGCGTGCCCGGCAACCGTGTCGCCCGGTGCACAATAGATTTCCGTCACTACGCCCGCGACCGGCGCGGGCAGGCTTTGCAACAGCTTCATGGCCTCAAGCACCACAAGCGTGTCACCGGCTTTAACGCGGTCGCCGCGTGCGACACGCACCTCGGCAACGGCGCCGGGCATGGGTGCGGACAACAGGTCAGCGACGCCAGACCCGCCGGTGGCACGTTGCAGATGCTGGTCTTCCAGCGTGCGCAGGTCTGTCGCGGTCATTCCGGCAGGGGTTTGCAGGTGCACCCGCCAGTGACCCGGCGCGCGCGAGACATAGGCGGTGCGCGAAAACGGAACCCCGTCGATGCGTCCGCTCAGACGGCATCCTGTTAAGGCGGCACTCTCGACCGCGATGGTCTGGCCGTCCAGTTGTACGGCTGTCAACACCGACCCGGAGCCGTTTACGCGGATCGGGTCGTCTTTGGTCGTCTCCCAATAGGATGCTGCACCGGGCCACCCCGCAGGGGCCGTGAGCCGCCATGACCCCAGGCTTTCCCAGGGCGACGCGCCCGCCGGGGCGAGATGCAGATGCAGCGCCATCGCGGCAAGGGCCATGTCCCGGGGATCAGCGGACGGTTCAGTCCAGCCGCCTGGAAACATCTCGGGCAGGCCTGAGGTATGGTGCCGGAACGCCTCAAAATCCGGGTGTGTCAGCAACGCGCGCTGATAGGCCAGGTTCAGACCGACGCCACCGACTGCAAAGGCATCCATTGCGACAACCGCCCGGCGGATCGCACCGGCCCGATCCGGCGCGTGGACGATCAGCTTGGCAATCATCGAATCGTAATGGTGGCTGACGACCGAGCCTGCCTCGACCCCGGTATCGAGCCGCACGCCGGCGGGCGGAGCCCAAAGGCTGATCTCGCCCGTTTCGGGGCGGAAATTCTCGGCCGGGTTTTCGGCGGCGATGCGGATTTCAATGGCGTGCCCGTCAAACTGCACATCGCCTTGCGTCAGCGCCAGCGGCTCGCCCCGCGCGATGCGCAACTGCCATTCGACCAGATCGATGCCGGTGATCGCCTCGGTCACGGGGTGTTCCACCTGCAACCGGGTATTCATTTCCAGAAAGTAGTATTCACCGCGCCCGGGGTCATAGAGGTATTCCACCGTCCCGGCGGAGCGATAGCCGATCGCCTGCGCCAACCGCACCGCTGCCGCACGCATGCGGTCGCGCACAGCCTCGGGAAGATCGGCGGCGGGGGCTTCTTCGATCAGCTTTTGGTGGTTGCGTTGCAGCGAACAATCGCGGTCGCCCAGATGCAGCACGGTGCCGTGAGTGTCGCCCAGAACCTGCACTTCGACGTGGCGGGCACGGGGTGCATAGCGTTCGAGGAACACCGCCGGATCGTCGAAGGCGCTCTGCGCTTCGGCCCGGGCAGATGCAATCGCTTCGGGTGCGTCGCCCGGATCGGAGACCAGCCGCATCCCGCGTCCGCCGCCGCCGGCGCTGGCCTTGACCAGAAAGGGGGTGCCTAGCGCCTCGGCCTCTTGCAGCAGGCGCGCGTCGGACTGATCCTCGCCTCGATAGCCGGGCAGGACGGGCACGCCTGCGGCTTCGGCGGCAGCCTTGGCCTCGATCTTGGAGCCCATCCGCGCGATAGCGTCGGGTTCCGGCCCGATGAACACAAGGCCCGCCGCCTCGACCGCCGCCGCGAAACCGGCATTCTCAGACAGAAAACCATAGCCCGGGTGCACCGCACACGCGCCCGTCGCCCGCGCGGCCTCAAGGATGGCCTCGACGTTCAAATAACTGTCCGACGGGGCGGCCCCACCGATGCAGACGGCATGATCGGCCTCGGCCACGAAGGGCGCGTCGCGGTCCGCGTCCGAAAACACCGCTACGTTTTCCAGCCCCAGTTTGCGGCACCCGCGCTGGATGCGCCGGGCAATCTCGCCCCGGTTGGCGATCAGAACGCGGGTGAAGCTCATTTCACCCGCCATGACGGAACGCCCTTGTTGATGAAACTGTTGATGCCTTCGATACCTTCCTCAGTCTCCCACGCATCGGCCAGCCGGTCGGCGGTGTAGATCATGTTGGTCTCCAGATCGTGGGACGCGACATAGGCGATCAGCGCCTTGGTATCGGCCACGGCACCCGGCGCGGCCTGAAGGTGATCATGCACCACCCGGTTCACCGTGGCGTCCAGGTCGCCCGGCGCGACAACCTCGGTCAACAGACCGATCCGCTCGGCGCGGGCCGTGTCGAACAACGCCCCCGACAGCATGGTTTCACGCGAATGCACCTTGCCGATGCGGGCCACCACATAAGGCGATATATTCGCGGGCAGAAGGCCCAGTTTTACCTCGGTCAGACCGAAGCGCGCGCCTTCGGCGCCGATGGTGTAGTCGCAGACGGAGATCATGCCGACACCGCCACCGTAAGCCGGGCCGTTGATCCTCCCGATCAAGGGTTTGGGCAGCGTGTCAAGACGGCGCAACAGCCGCGCCAGCGTGGCGCTTTGTGCGACCCTTTCACTACGGGTTTTCTCGACATTAGAGGCGAACCAGTTGAAATCGCCGCCCGCGCAGAAGCTCTTGCCCGCGCCGGTCAGGACCACAATACGCACATCGTCATCTGCAGCCAGCTTTTCGGCGGCATCGTATAGCTCTGCGATCAATTCGCCATTCAGCGCATTGTGTTTGTCGGGGCGGTTGAGCGTCAGCGTGGCGACGCCACGCGCATCGGTTTCGATAAGGATCGTGTTGTAGGTATTGGTCAACTTGAAGCCTCACATTCTGAATACAGGCGTATGGCGACCGGCTTCGGGCACCGATGTCACGATGGCCAGACACAGGCCAAGGATATCGCGGGTTTGCGCGGGTTCGATCAGCCCGTCATCCCAAAGCCGCGAGGTGGCATAATAGGGATCGGACTGTTCACCGTACTGGGCCCGAACCTGCTCCTCGATCAGCTTCATGTCGGCCTCCATCTTGCCCGGGTCGCCCCCTTTCTGGCGGCGCAGTTCCAGCATCACATTTGTGGCGATGTCGGCAGACATGGTGGCCAGTTCCGCCGTGGGCCAGGCAAAGAGAAAATTCGGGGCGAAACCACGTCCGCACATGCCGTAGTTGCCTGCCCCGTATGAGCCGCCCAAGAGGACCGACAGGCGCGGCACCTTGGCAACCGACATGGCATAGACCAGCTTGGCGCTGTCTTTGGCAATGCCGCCGCGCTCGGCTTCGGTGCCGACCATGAAGCCCGAGATGTTGTGGAGGAACAAAAGCGGGATGTTGCGTTGATCGCACATCGACACGAATTGCGCGCCCTTGAGCGAACTGTCGGACACAAGCGCCCCATTATTTGCGAGAATGCCCACTCGATAGCCGTGAATCCGCGCGGTGCCGCAGACCAGCGTCTCACCCCATCCGGGCTTGAATTCGCGGAATTCGCCGGCGTCGATCATGCGCAGCAGAACCTCGCGCATGTCATAGGGCTGTTTGCGATCGGCGCTGATGACGCCAAGCAGTTCCTCTGGGTTGCGCGCCGGCGGCGCGCAGGTTGCATCGGGACCCATCGGGCGCGACAGGCCCAGTTCGGATACGATGTCGCGCATCAGAGCAAGCGCATGATACTCGTCCTCGGCCAGATGGTCAGACACACCGGAGACGCGCGAATGCATCTCGGCCCCCCCCAATGTTTCTCCATCAACCTCTTCGTTGATCGCCACCTTGACGATCGAGGGGCCGCCCAGATGGATGCGTGCGTTGCCGCGTACCATGATGACTTCGTCCGACAGGGCCGGGATATAGGCCCCACCGGCCGTGCAGCCTCCAAAGACCGCCGAGATCTGCGGCAGGCCGCTCGCGGACATGTTGGTTTGACGATAAAAGGAATTGCCGAAATGGCGGGCATCGGGGAAAACCCGGTCCTGCTCTGGCAGATAGGCACCGCCGCAATCCACCAGATAGAGGCAGGGCAGCCGGTTCTCGGCTGCGATTTCCTGGGCGCGGATGTGTTTCTGCACGGTTTCGTGATAGAAAGACCCACCCTTCACTGTCGCATCGTTGGCGATCACAACGCAGGGCAGCCCGTGGACGATCCCGATACCGGTCACGATCCCCGCACCGGGCACCTCGCCCCCGTATTGACCGTAGGCGGCAAGCGACGACAGCTCAAGAAACGCAGTGCCCGGATCCACCAGCAGGTCGATCCGTTCGCGGACCAACAGCTTGCCGCGCTTGCGATGCCGCGCGACCATATCGGGGCGGCCGCCAGCCGTTGCTTCGGCGATCCGCGCACGCAGCGTTTCGACGCGCTCGCTTTGTGCGGCGTGGTTGCGGGTGTAGGTCTCTGATGCGGTCAGCACCGCTGTTTCAAGACGTGCCATGAAGTCAGGTATCCTGTCTTTGGAGTATCCCGTTGAGGAACACATCGGCATAGGTGCGTGACAACGCATCGGCGCTACCGCGGTCCGGGTCGAACCAATCGAGCGTGGCGTTCAATGTACCGATCAGCATCAGGCGCAGGCGACGGATATCGACGTCTTGCTTCAGCTTGCCATCTTTCTTAAGCTGGGACAGAAGACTGTCCCACTCTGCCTCATAGGCCCTGCGCGTGGGCAAGTTGGCATCCCGGACGGATTGCGGCACCTGCCCGAAAATACGCACATTCGCCGATGTATAATCGCTCACATCAATAAGCGCGCGCAGATGCGCCCGGATCGCGGCGCGCAGTACCGTTTCGCCGTCGGCATCGGCCCGCAGGTCGGTGACGGCGTCTCTCATGCTCTCGTGAACGACTCGAATCCCTGCATCAAGAACGGCCGCGACGATCTCGTCCTTGGAACCGAAATGATAATATATGCTACCCGCCTTGATCCCGGCGGCCTCGGCAATTTTTCGGAGCGAAACGGACCCGTAGCCTTGTTCGCGGAAAAGCCGCGCGGCAATGTCCAGCACCCCATCCCGTCCAACCGCGCTGCGCGATGTCTCGTTGATTTTGATTGCCGTGTTTTGTGCCATATACTTTCGTATCGCCCCAACGCCTAACTAACGCCTGTTAGGTTAATAACGCAAATGAGTAAATCGTCGTGATCGTGCCAGACTAGAGTTTGCGGAAAATTCCGCATTGGCGACCGCCAAGAGGCCGCCCAGACATTAATGTGCTTGCCCGGACCCCGTCATCGGGTCCGGGCAAATGCCTTAGATCACGAAACCGCCACCGCAGATGACGTGCTGGCCTGAAATGAAGTTCGATTCCGGCGCACAGAACAGATAGACGGCACCGGCAGCTTCTTCCGGAGTGCCGACCCGGCCCAGCGGGATCATGCGCTCCATCTGGGACAGGAGATCGGGATTCACGCCGACCTTGATCTCTTTTTCTTCGACCTTGATCGTGCTGTCGCCATCCGCGCTGCCTTCGGTCAAGCGGGTGCGAATCGGGCCGAAGGCGACGGCGTTGACGTTGACCTTATAGCGGCCCCATTCCTTGGCCATCGTCCGGGTGACCCCTAGGATACCGGCCTTTGCGGCGGAATAGTTGATCTGGCCAGCATTGCCGCCGGTCCCTGCGATGGACGAGATGTTGACCACCTTGCGGAACACCTCTTGCCCGGCGGCGGCCTCTTCCTTGGCCTTGGCGCTGATCACCGGCTGGGCAGCGCGCAGGATCTTGAAAGGTGCCGTCAGGTGGACGTCGATGATCGCCTGCCACTGTTCGTCGGACATCTTCTGAACGACGCTATCCCAAGTGTAGCCTGCGTTGTTCACGATGATGTCTAACCCGCCAAAGCTGTCCACGCCGGTCTTGATGAACCGTTCGGCAAAACCGTCTTCGGTGACGCTGCCGGCACAGACCACGGCCTCAGCTCCCATTGCGCGCACCGCCTCGGCGGTTTCATTGGCCGGATCCGCATCCAGATCGTTGATCACCAGCCGGGCCCCTTCCGAGGCCAGTTTGAGAGCGATTTCGCGGCCAATGCCCCGGCCCGAGCCCGAGACCAGCGCCACGCGCCCGTCGAGTTTTCCAGTCATATTGATTCCTCCCGAAAGGCGCTATCAGGCTTTTTCATAAAGCGTGGTGACGCAGGCCCCGCCGAGGCCCAGATTGTGCTGAAGCGCCAGACGTGCGCCATCAACCTGGCGCGCATCTGCCTGGCCGCGAAGCTGCTGAACGAGCTCGGTACATTGCGCTAGGCCGGTCGCCCCAAGCGGATGGCCTTTGGACAAAAGACCGCCCGACGGGTTGGTCACGTATTTTCCGCCGTAGGTGTTGTCGCCATCATCAACGAATTTCGCCGCTTCGCCGCGACCGCAAAGGCCAAGCGCCTCATAGGTGATAAGCTCGTTGTGGGCGAAACAGTCGTGCAGTTCGACCACATCCACGTCCTCGGGCCCGATGCCCGCGTCCTCGTAAACCTGATCGGCGGCGCGCTTGGCCATCGAAAAGCCGACCACTTCGCGCATGTCATGGGCTTCGAAAGTTTCCGGTCCGTCTGTTGTCATGGCCTGCGCCGCGATCCGAACGGAACTGTCCAATCCGTGCTTGTCGGCGAATTCCTTGGAACAAATGATCGCCGCCGCCGCGCCACAGGTTGGCGGACAGGCCATGAGCTTGGTCATGACGCCGGGCCAGACGACCTGGGCGGCCATGACATCTTCCGCCGTCACCTCCTGCCGGAACAGGGCAACCGGATTCTTCGCAGCATGTCGGCTGGCCTTGGCGCGGATCTTGGCGAAGGTCTCGACGGGTGTGCCGAACTCGTCCATATGCGCCTTGCCCGCACCGCCAAAGTACCGCAGTGCCAGCGGGATTTCGGAACGGCCAACCAGATCGTCGGTTTCACTGTCGAATGCCGCAAACGGGCTGACCCGGTCATGGAACATCGCACCGATTGCGCCGGGCTGCATCTGTTCGAACCCAAGTGCCAGAGCACATTCGACCGCGCCGCTTTCAACTGCCTGCCTGGCCAGGAACAGGGCGGACGATCCGGTCGAGCAGTTGTTGTTCACATTCAGAACCGGGATGCCTGTCATTCCGACATGGTACAGGGCGCGCTGACCGCAGGTGCTGTCGCCATAGACATAGCCAACATAGGCCTGTTGGACTTTATCATAATCCAACCCCGCGTCTGCCAGAGCGGACCGGGTCGCAGCGGTCGCCATCACATCGTAGCTTTCGGATTTTCCCGGCTTCTGGAACGGGACCATCCCAACGCCTGCAACATAGGCTTTGTCTGTCATTTCTCTCTCTCCCAAGTTCGGTCAGGCCACCCTAATCGGTCCGCCAGCCTATTTTCTACCATTTGTTAGATTTTAAATCCCAACCTTGGGAAGTGTCAATATCGCCAAGCTGTGACGTAGGGAGCTTGCGCTATTTTCTAACTTGTGTTTGTTTTCGGGCCACACGCCCTGATCGGCGGCACAATTGAGGGATTCTGGTCCCGGCGCAACCGCTGACAAGCGTTTAGCACTCAGCTTACGAAAGGTGGTCGGAATGGCATACTGTTATGAGTTCAAGGGTTTTATACCCGTCGTGCCCGAGGATACATATGTCCACCCCCAGGCCGTTCTGATCGGAAATGTCATCTTGGGTCATGGATGCTACATCGGCCCCGGAGCAAGCTTGCGGGGCGATTTCGGCAGGATCGTGATCGGGGATGGAGCCAATGTTCAGGACAATTGCATCATCCATTCCTTTCCCGGCCGCGACGCCGTGGTGGAAAGCGACGGCCACATCGGCCATGGCGCGATCCTGCACGGTTGCACAGTGGGCCGGAACGCTCTGGTCGGAATGAATTCCGTCATTATGGATGGTGTAGAGCTTGGGGCGGAATCGATTGTCGGCGCGCAGGCGTTTGTGCGTGGCGAAACCGTGATTCCGCCGCGTTCGATGGTGGTGGGATCGCCGGCAAAGGTGATCCGCGAGGTCAGCGAGAAAGAAATCGCGTGGAAAACGCGCGGCACCGCGGAATACCAGCAACTTGCGCGCGACTGTCTGGCCGGATTGACGCCGGTCGAGCCGCTGAAGGCGGTCGAGGCAAACCGGCCCGGCATGGCGGCCTCTGACGTCGTCTCCATTCAGGAGGCGCGGCGGACATCGTCCTGACCGGTCCGGGAACCGGACCGGTCAGGACTACTTCAGATTCCGAAAGCACCAGATGGAAGCGCCTTGACGCGGAACGGCACTCCCCGACCCGGTGTGCCGTCCCTCAAGCCTTTACAGACGGAAGATCCCGTAGTGCGGATCGTCGATCGGTGCATTGAGCGAGGCAGAAATCGACATGCCAAGCGCGTTGCGTGTGTCCGCCGGATCGAGGATGCCGTCGTCCCACAATTCCGAGGTCGAGGTATAAGCCTCGACATCGCGCTTGTATTTTTCCAGCACCGGTTCGCGGATCGCGGCGATTTCTTCTTCGGTCAGCTCTTTGCCTTCGCGCTGAAGCTGCCGAATCTTGACGTCCGCCATGGTATTTGCGGCCTGATCCGCCCCCATCACGCCGATCTCGGCCTGGGGCCACATGAACAGCGTGCGCGCGTCCCAGGCCCGTCCGCACATCCCGTAGTTGCCGGCCCCGTAAGACGCATTGGCGATCACGGTAAACTTCGGCACGACCGAGCCGCCCTGCGCCATCAGCATCTTGGCGCCATCCTTGGCGATGCCTCGTTCTTCGTATTCGCGGCCCACCATATAGCCGGTGATGTTCTGGAAAAAGACCAGAGGCGTGCGGTTCTGGTTGCACAACTGCATGAAATGCGCTGCCTTGAGCGAACTGTCGTTGAACAGCACCCCGTTGTTGGCAAGGATGCCGACCTTGTAACCCCAGATATGGGCAAAGCCGCAAACCATCGTGGTGCCATAGTCGGGCTGGTATTCGTGAAAGCGCGAGCCATCGACGATCCGCGCCAGAACCTCGCGCATATCAAACTGGGTTTTCCGGTCCTTGGGGATGATCCCATAAAGCTCCTTGGGGTCGTAGTATGGCTCTTCAAAAGCGGCGGTTTCGATGATCGTTTTCGGGGTGCGCATCCATTGGCTGACAATCTCGCGCGCCAGTGAAAAGGCGTGTTGTTCGGTCGCGGCGCGATAGTCGCCGGTGCCCGATACCGAGGTGTGCATGACCGCGCCGCCAAGCTCCTGAACACCGACCTCTTCGCCGGTAGCCGCCTTGACCAGCGGGGGACCGCCAAGGAAAATCGCGCCTGTGCCTTCGATGATGATGTTGTAGTCGCTCAGCGTCGGCACATAGGCACCGCCAGCCGTGCAGTGTCCGCCGACCACGGCAATCTGCGGGATATTGGCCTGGCTCAGCTTGACCTGGTTGCGGAACACCCGCCCGCCCAGATACCGGTCGGGAAACACCCCGTGCTGCAGCGGCAGGAAACCGCCCGCGCTGTCGCAGATATGGATGACCGGCAGACGGTTTTCCAGCGCGACATCCAGAAGACGCACGACCTTTTTCACGGTATGCGGATACCAGGCACCGCCCTTGACGCTGGCATCATTGGCATGAATGGCGACCTCGCGGCCTTGCACGATGCCGATCCCCGTAACCACGCCTGCGCCGGGCACCACCCCGTCATATTCACGACAGGCCGCCAGGGTTGAAAATTCCAAAAACGGAGTGCCGGGGTCCAGCAGCAGTTTCAACCGCTCGCGCACGCCCAGTTTGTTCTGGCGGGCGAGGCGGTCGATATCGCGTTGCGGACGTTCGAAACGCGCCGCGTGCTGGCGAGCGTGGAATTCCTTCAGCCGTTCAGACATGGCGGCGAAATTTGCCTTGTAGTCGGCGGCATTGGTGTCGATCTGACTTTCAATTCTGCGCATGGTCACTCCTCCTCCGGAGCCAATTGGGCCAGGATGTCTTTCAGACCAAAACTGTCGCCTTCGGCGAATGGCATTTCGGCAACGACCCCGTCGCGCGGCGCCGTCAGTGTGGTTTCCAACTTCATGCTTTCGATCACCAGAAGTGGCTGGCCTTCTTCAACCGCATCGCCGGGTTTAACCGCAACTGACACCACGACACCCGGCATGGGCGCCACCAATCGGTCGTCGCTCGCGCCACCGTCGCTTCCGGCCAGGCGTTCGGCGGGATCAACCCGCCCGACTTCGTAGGTTCGCCCGTCCATGTGCACAAAAGTTGCTTCCGGCCCCACGGCCAGTCGCAATTCGCGCACAACACCCTTGGCCCGCAGCTTGTAACCGCCCGGCAGACCCGTCGGATCCAATTGGCAGGCAACAGCGCCAGTGGGGGTGTTGAGCACGAACCGGCTGCCATCATGACCCAGCCAGCAATCAGTCTCTTCTCCGTCGATCTGAAAAATCCGTTGCATCAGTTTCTCCACCCACCCATCTTGCGGTACATTTCCGGTATCTGCATTACGTCACTCACCAGGCGCTCGTCCGATAGGGCCGCCGCCGCTATCAGCAAGTCAGAGACATCTTCGCCCGGCGCGGTTAGCGTTTCGGATTGTTCAGCCAGGAAGCCAGTTGAAACGTCACCAGAGGCGAAATCCGGATGTGCAAGGATTGCATCCAGGTAACCGGTGTTGGTCGTTACCCCGAGAATCACATAGCTTTGCACCGCGCTCCGGGCACGGGCGATGGCCTGCGCGCGATCCGGGCCATGCACGATCAGCTTGGACAACATCGGGTCGAAGTCGGTCGTTACCTTGCCGCCATCCAGAATGCCGCTGTCTACGCGGATCCCCTCGCCCTGGGGTTCGTCCAGCAGCAGGATATTGCCGATCGCGGGGCGAAAATCGGCGGTCGCATCCTCGGCACAGATGCGCAGTTCGATCGAGTGTCCGGTTTGGGGAATATCCGCCTGCACGGCGCTCAGCCCGTCGCCCGCCGCGACACGCAGCTGCTCGGCAACCAGATCAAAGCCGGTTACCATCTCGGTCACCGGATGTTCGACCTGAAGGCGGGTGTTCATTTCCAGGAAATAAAAGGCCCCATCCTGTGCATAGATGAATTCGACAGTCCCTGCCCCGCGGTATTTGACGGCGCGGGCAATTCCGGCAGCGGTCTCGCAGATCTCATCCCGTTGCTCGGGGGTCAGCGCCGGTGACGGCGTTTCCTCGATAATCTTCTGGAACCGGCGCTGGATCGAACATTCACGTTCCCAGAAATGGACCACGTTGCCCTGTCCGTCGCCCATCACCTGCACCTCGATATGGCGCGGGCGTTCGATATAGCGTTCGACGAAAAGCCGCCCGTCGCCGAAATATCGTTCGCCTTCGCGGCGCGCGGTTTCGATTTCGGTCTCCAGCGTGCTGTCCTCGCGTACGACGCGCATGCCCTTGCCGCCACCGCCGGCCGAGGGCTTGATGAGCAGCGGATAGCCAACGGCGCGGGCGCGTTCGACAAAGCTCGCCGGATCATCATCCTCGATGGCCGAGGGGGCGACGGGAAACCCGCGTTCCTCGACGAAGGCGCGGGCGCGGACCTTGTCCCCCATCAGGTCGATGACCTCGGACGTCGGGCCGACAAAGGTCACTCCGGCTTTTTCCAGCGCCGCGACAAAACCGGCATTCTCTGACAGAAAGCCATAGCCGGGATGAACCGCGTCCGCGCCGATCCCTTTGGCGGCTTCGACGATCTGAGGAATATCGAGATAGGCGGCCACGGGCGTCGGGCCGTCGATCATCACGACCTCATCTGCGATCAGATGCGCCGGCCCCTCTTGCTCGGCGACATGACGCAACACGGCAGTCGCAAGCCCGCGGGCCTTAGCGGTGCGCAACACGCGCGCCGCGATCTCGCCCCGATTGGCGACCAGGAGTTTCGAAATGGTCATGGTGTCGTCCTCTTAGTTCCGGGCCGCGGCATTCAGTCCGTCACGTGCGGCCAGATCGGCTGGCACGGGAATTTCGATATCAAGCAGCATCTGCGCGAACCCTTTGCCCTGCGGGTCTATGCGGACCGAGGCGATGCCGCCACCGCCAAGCGATTCATGCAACAGGAAATTCAGCGAATGGCTTCCAGGCAAGTCGAACCGTTCTACCCTGCCGTCGCAGACATGGGCGAAATAGTCCTTCACCACCTCTTCGCTGAGAGCCGAGCGGATATATGGTAGGTAGTCCGGCTTGCGCGCGAGGATGCCGATATTGGCGATGTCCCCCTTGTCGCCCGAGCGGCCCCAGGCCAAATCGACGAGGCGGACCTTGACAACGTCCGGACCGGGCTCGCGGCTATCTGCGGGCGGTGCGGCAGGCGGATCAAGGTGGACTGGCGTAGTGGCCACGCTCACGGGCACATCCTTGCCGTCGACCTCGACCGCGACGGGGGTTTCGGCCTTGCTCTGAAGGAAGGAAAATAGACGGACCACCGGCTGCACCTTTGGCCGTCCGGCGAAGAACCCGGTCAGACCCTGCGCGGTCGAAATCGCCATCGGTGCGATTTCGCCGGCAAAGATGTTCAGCGCGGCGCGATCGTCATGGACCGCGCCGATCTTGAGCACCACCTCGCGGGTCCGGGCGCGCGCATTTGCGCCGTAGGCCGCCTCGGCCCCCAGCACCTCGACGCTGACCTGCCGGAAATCTCCCATGTTGCGGTCGCGGAAAATCCGGCGACAGCGGGTCAGGATCGCCTCGGCCACACGTTCGGCCTTGGCGGGTGCGTCAATCGCGGCCAGTGTCAGGGTAGAGACCGCGCGCCAGCCATCGGCATGGGTCGCCGACACCTTGTAGCTGTCGGTGCGCCCAAGCCCCCTGCCGCCCTTGACCAGCACCCGGTCGGGTCCGACCTGTTCCAGGGTGACCCCGGACCAGTCGCAGATCACGTCGGGCAACAGGTAGGCGCGCGGGTCCCCGATTTCATAGAGCATCTGCTCTCCGACTGACCCGGGCACGACCAGCCCGCCGGTGTCAGGCGTCTTGGTCATGATGAAACTGCCGTCTTCGGACACCTCGACGATGGGCATGCCCATATTGTCCCAACCCGGCACGTCCTGCCAGTCGGTGAAGTTGCCGCCGGTTCCCTGGGGGCCGCATTCGATCAGGTGGCCGGCCAGCGATCCCTGGCTGAGCTTGTCCCAGTCATCGTCGCCCCAACCGTATTCATGCATCAGGGGACCAAGCGCGACCGCGCTGTCGGCGCAGCGTCCGGTGATCACGATGTCGGCCCCGGCATCCAGCGCGGCAGCGATGGGGCGGGCACCCAGATAGGCATTCATGCTCCAGATATCATCTGGAAATGCGACACCCGAGAACATTTCCGTCTGACCGTTTTTGCGAATTTCATCGGCCCTGGGCAACAGGTCATCGCCTAGCACGACTCCGACGGACAGATCGATCCCGGCCTGGGCGGCGGCTTTGGCAAGCGCATCGCTGCAGCCACGCGGGTTCACGCCCCCTGCATTGGCAACGACCTTGATCCCTTTTGCCTTGATATCCGACAACCAGGGTGCCAGCGCCTTGACGAAGTCCGGCGCATAGCCCGACTCGGGCGCTTTGGCGCGGGCCCGCGCCATCAGCGACATTGTCACCTCTGCCAGATAGTCAAACACCAGATAGTCGATCTCGCCCTTTGAGACCAGTTGACCGATCGCTTCCGGCGTATCGCCCCAGAAACCCGACGCGCATCCGATGCGCAGCTTTCGTTCCGACATATTCCTCTCCTCCCCGTTTGATCAGCGGCCCGTCCATTCGGGTTTGCGCTTCTCAATAAAGGCATCAAAGCCTTCGCGCGCGTCTTCGGTCTGCGCCACACGCGGTAACAGTGTTTCTGCAAACCGCATCTGCTGCGGATAGGTCATGTCCTCCATCGCGTGACAGGCGTATTTTCCCAGCCGGATCGCGCTCGGCGACTGCGCGGCGATCTGGGCAACCAGTTCTGCAACCTTGTCGTCCAGCCCCGCGGCATCGGTCACATAGTTGACCAGATTGAACTGCAGGGCTTCCTCGGCCGTCAGAGGAACGCCGGTGATGAACATCTCCATCAGCCTCCGCCGGGGCAGCACGCGCATCATGGGTGGCACGATCGTCATGGGAAACAGACCCACCTTCACTTCCGGCGTTCCGATGCGAGCATGATCCGCCATCACAGCCAGATCGCAGGCACAGATGATGCCCGCTCCTGCCCCCATAGCGACGCCATTGATGCGCGCGATCGTTGGCTTTCGGCACGCCTGTATCGTCTCGAACAACCTTCCGGCAAAATGATCCGGGTCCGCCGGATCCTGAACAAACGGGCCGCCATCCGCCCCCGCCTTGATGTCGCCCCCGGCACAGAAGGCGCGCTCGCCCTCGCCGGTCAGAACGATCACGCGGCAATCGCTGTCCCTCTCGGCAGCACATATGGCGGCCATGATCCCGTCTGCGACCTCACGGTTGAGGGCATTTCGATTGTCAGGACGTCGAATCGTGATACGCACTTCTTTGCCGAGCGCCTGCGATTGAACAACGCTCTCAGTCATTTCCGAAGCTCCCCCCCCCTCTGTATTGCAGGACACCGCGCTTTCTTACGTCAGGTCGTCAAAAGCTTGGCTTGATCTATTTTCTAACATATGTTTGATTTTGGTCAACACGGCGGACGACATTTTTCGGGAGGATGATATGACCACTCAAAGTGAGGCCATCTCGGCTGATCTGGAAGCCATCAGGGCGAACTATTCTTTGACTGATGAGCAACGGCAGATCGTCGATCACGTGGATCGGGTGTCGCGCGAGGTGCTACACCCACTGCAAGCGCGTATGGATGACGAGGAATGGTGGCCCGATGATCTGTTCAAGCAGATGGGCGAGCTGGGCCTGCTGGGGATTACCGCACCCGAAGAGCTTGGCGGATCGGGACAGAACGAGTTCACCCAGGCGCTGGTGTCCGAGGTGATTTCGAAGTGGAATCCGGCTGTGGGCCTCTCACACGGGGCGCATGACAACCTGTGCCTGAATAACCTGCTGCGCAATGGATCCGAAGAGCATGTGAAGAAATACGTGCCGGGCCTTTGCTCGGGCGAGCTGGTTGGTGCTTTGGGCCTGACCGAACCGGGTGCGGGATCCGATGCGCTCGGATCCATGGCCACAACTGCCCGCCGCGACGGTGATGATTATGTCATCAACGGCTCGAAGATTTACATCACCAACGGCCCCATTGCCGATGTGATCCTGCTTTATGCCAAAACCGACAAGTCGAAGGGCGCCAAGGGCATTTCTGCTTTCATCATCGAGACGGACAATCCCGGTTTCAAGGTGGCGCAAAAGCTTGACAAGATGGGCTTTCGCGGCTCGCCAACCGGAGAACTGGTGTTTGAGGATTGCCGCGTACCCGCATCCGCCATGGTTGGACCGGAAAACACCGGCGTTTCGGTGGTAATGAGCGGGTTGGATCTGGAGCGTGCTATGGTTGCCTCAGTCTGCGTTGGCATGGCCGAACGCGCCCTGGAACTAGGGCTGGAATACGCCAAGATTCGCGAACAATTCGGCAAACCGATTGCAAGTTTCCAGATGATGCAGTCGAAACTGGCCGAGATCTACACCGAGGTCGAAACCGCGCGCGCATTCGGTTATCGGGCACTGGCCGCCTGTACGGGCCTACCAAAAGGGGCCGGGGGCCGTGGCGAAATCCACAAACTGACCGCGGCGGCCTGTCTTTACGCAGGCGAGGCATTCAACAAGGCGGTGACCGAAGCCTGTCATATTCATGGTGGCTCTGGCTACATGCAGGACACCGAGATCAACCGGCTGTTCCGCGCCAACAAATTGTTGGAGATCGGCGCGGGAACAAGCGAAGTCCGCAAGATCATCATTGCCGAAGAACTTTTGCGCGCCTGAGGGGGACGAGACAATGAACAAGCAACTGCGCAACGACACCGCTCTGCCAACACATTTCATGACGGACGAACAGCAGGCCCTGGCCGATCAGGCCGGCAAGTTCTTCATGTCCGAATTCCACCATCTGAATGCGGAAATGGACGATACTGATGACCTGCCGTCTTCGGTTTTCCCCAAGCTGGGCGAAATGGGCTACCTGGGACTGAACGTGCCGACGGAATTCGGCGGTGCCGGGCTCGATTTTACCTCGGCCTGTATCATCACCGAGGAAATGTCGCGCGCCTCGGCGGCCATCGGACTGACCCATGTGGCGCACGACAACCTCTGCGTCAATAATATCTATCGCAACGCCAATGACGAGTTGCGCCGAAAATACCTGCCAGGTCTGTGCGACGGCACGCTGGTGGGTGCCCTGGGTCTGACCGAACCCGGCGCGGGGTCTGATGCGCTTGGCTCGATGCGGACCACGGCCAAAAAGGATGGCGACGACTACATCCTGAACGGCGCCAAGATCTACATCACCAATGGGCCGATTGCCGATCTGGTGCTGGTCTATGCCAAGACATCGCCCGAAAAAGGGGCCAAGGGCATTTCCGCCTTTATCGTGGAAACCGACACGCCCGGTTTCAAGGTGGCGCAGAAGCTGAACAAGATGGGATTCCGGGGCTCGCCGACGGGCGAACTGGTATTCGAAGATTGCCGTGTTCCGGCCAGAAACATGGTCGGCAAGCTGGATGGCGGGGTTGCCGTTACCATGTCCGGACTTGATCTGGAACGTGCCATCGTCTGTTTCAACGCTCTGGGCATTGCGCAGCGGGCGCTGGATATTTCCATCGATTACGCCAAGACACGCCAGCAATTCGGCAAACCGATCGCCAGTTTTCAGATGGTTCAGGCGATGCTGGCCGACATGTATACGCAGATCGAGGCCGCGCGGAGCCTGTCCTTGCGCACCGCTGCCATGTGTGAAGGCCTCGAAGAGGGCGAAGGCGGGCGCGGCGAAATACACAAGCTCACCGCTGCGGCGATCTACAAGGCCGCTGAGGCGACATCCTTCGTGCTGGACAAAGCTGTCCAGATTCACGGCGGCTCGGGTTACATGCGTGATACAGAAGTGAACCGGCTATACCGGACCGGTCGCGTGCTTGAGGTCGGCGCAGGCACCCAGGAGGTTCGCAAACTCATCATCTCTGGCGAATTGCTGAAGAACTAGGGGCGGAACATGAGCGAAGCGAAATCAAGGCGTTACGCGTCGGATCTCATGGCGGGTCAAGTTGCCCTGGTCACGGGGTCCGGATCTGGAATGGGCCGGGCGACGGCGATCGAAATGGCCGCTTGCGGGGCAAGGCTTGCGCTGTTCGCGCGCCGCGAAGAGCCGCTGGAAGAGACCGCCGAAATGATCCGGGCGGCGGGGGGCGAGGCCTTTGTCGTGCCCGGAGACACCCGCGACGAAGACAGTATCGAAGCTGCGATGGGGCGGATCAAGGACCACTATGGGCAGTTGGATGTTTTGGTGAACAATGCCGGCGGCCAGTATATCGCGGCCGCCCGCGATATCACCAACAAGGGCTTCGAAGCCGTGATCCGCAACAACCTGATCGGATCTTGGCAGATGACCCGGGCAGCGGCGGATCACTTCATGTACGACAATGGTGGATCGGTTGTGTTTGTCACCGCCATCTCTGCGCGCACCGCGCTTACCGGCTTTACACACACCGTCGCCGCCCGCGCCGGTGTGACGGGCATGATGAAAACGCTGGCCGCCGAATGGGGCGAGTACGGCATCCGGCTGAACTGTGTCGCGCCGGGCACGATCAAGACCGATGCGCTTGGCCGCTATCCGATTCCGCCGGAACAGTGGAAAAAGCTGAACCGCTCGGTGCTAAACCGGATGGGGGCGGCCGAGGACATCGCAGGCACGATCATTTTCCTGGCCTCGAAACTTGGCGGTTTCATCACCGGAGAAGACATTTATGTAGACGGCGGTGAAACCTTGCATATGGGTCATGACGCGCGGGACATGATCAACCCCGCGATGTTCGAGAAACGCGAACGGGGAGATGGCAAGAATGAATAAACAGCCCGTCCTTCTGGAGATTTCCGACAGGATCGCTACGGTTACGCTGAACGACCCCGAGCGGCGCAACCCGGTCACCGGCAACGACATGATCGCTGCCCTTCTGGAGACCTTCGCCAAGGTGCAGGCCGATCCTCAGGTCAGCGTGATGATCCTGACCGGGGCCGACCCGGCCTTTTGTGCAGGCGGGGACATCAAGGAGATGAACGATCCCGACAGCGTGTTCCGCAAGGAGCCGCTGGCGGCGGCGCAGAGTTATGTTGATGGGGTGCAGCGGCTGCCGCTTGCGCTCTACAACATGGATATTCCGACGATCGCCGCAGTCAACGGCCCGGCGGTGGGCGCGGGGTGCGACCTGACCATGATGTGCGACATGCGCATCGCGTCAGAAAAAGCAAGGTTCGGCGAGGTGTTTCTGAATCTCGGAATCATTCCGGGCGATGCGGGCAGCTGGTTCCTGTTGCGTCGTCTGGGCCACCAGAAGGCCGCCGATCTGACCTTCTCGGGGCGCATGGTCGAGGCCAAGGAAGCGCTGGAGCTTGGTATGGTGCTTGAACTTGTGCCTCATGAAAAATTGATGGAACGGGCCCGTGAACGGGCCGCTGTCATCGCCGCGAAACCGCCGCGCGCGGTGCGGGTCGCCAAGCGTCTGATGCGCAATGCCGAACGGATGGACCTGCCGGATTTCCTGAATTCCGCGGCGGCCTATCAGGCGCTCATGCATCAGACCGAAGACCACCACGAGGCGGTTGCTGCGTTCGTCGAAAAACGAAAACCCAATTTCACGGGGCGTTAAAGGAAAGATCGCATGTCAGACATCACCCAAAAGAAGATGGAGCAAATCGCGCAGATGTGGAATGCGCGCGGCAAGGGTCTGATAACGCATATGGCGCTTGAGATCGAAGAGGTCTCGACGGAAGGTGTTCGGGTTCGGATGCCGTTCAATCCGGACTTTTGCGTCGATGCGGAACAATCGCTGCTCCACGGTGGTATCCTGACGGCACTTCTGGACAGTGTCTTTGGACTGGCGAACTTTGTTGCCATCGAAGGCGTCAGTACCATGGCCACTCTTGACCTCAGAGTTGATTACCTGCGCCCGGCCCGTTCGCGCGCGGATGTCATCGTTCAAGCGCATTGTTTTCGCAAGACCCGCCACATCGCCTTCAATTCCGGCAGCGTCTGGTTCGCGGGCCATGAGGATGCTGAAATAGCTAGGGGAACCGCCTCGTTTGCATTGACGCGCGGCGAAACCAGCCTGTTTGACGCAATGACAAAAGGAAAAACCTCGTGATGGACGTGCAAACTGTCAATGCCAATGTATCCCGGGTGCCGTTCTTCCGATTTCTCAACTTTGAGGTCAGAAGTCTAGACAGTCTCCATGCTGAGGCGGAAATGACCTTTGATGACCGCCATATCGGTAACCCGATCATGGAGTACTACCATGGCGGCATAATCGCGAGTTTTATGGAGGCCACTGCCGCCATCGCGGTACAGCCCGATTTCGCCGACGTTCCGGCCAAGCCGATCAACCTGACCGTCGATTACCTCAGACCCGGTGTGAAGGGACCGCTTTTTGCGCGCGCTAACGTCACGCGCAAAGGCAAGCGGATGGCAAGCGTCAGCGTGCTCAGCTGGCAGACGGATCGGGAAAAGGCGGTTGCCGAAGGGCTGTATCACTTCCTTCTGGTCTGACCGGGGCAACCGCTTTCAGGGCTACCTTGTCCTGTGGACGGGGTCGCTTCCCGGTTACAAATGCCTTCCAATAGCAGATTGATGAGCATGCTGGAGAATTCAGGCAGTGATAGATATCCTTCCACTCCTGCCTTGTTCGGGTCGAACCATTCCACCGTCCAGTTTAAGGCACCCAACATCACTTGGCGCAAGGGGACGATCTTGATATCCGACCGTATGGCACCGTCGTCCTGAGCTTCACGGAGTATCCGATCCCAGAGTTTTCCATACTCATGGCGAATACCCCTGTGCCTCTCCCTGAAATGATTGGGGAGCATTCCATAGCTTCTGATATTCGCCGAGGTGAATTCACTTGCCTTGAAGAGGAAATCCAGGTGCGCCCAGATTGCAGTCGCTATCTTGGCGTGATGATCGTACGGGGCATCGAATTTCCGAACGGCGGCTTCGACACCTGATAGCAAGTCCCTCAGTCCGGCGTTTAGAACTTCGTCAACGATCGCTTCTTTGGAGTTGAAATGGTAATAGACGCTGCCCGCTTTCATGTCCGCTTCTTCCGCGATCTTTCTCAGCGTGGTCGCCTTGTAGCCATTGTCCCTCAGAACGCGCGCTGCGGCCTTTAGAATTTCTGCACGGGTCTTAGCCGCCTTGCTGTCGGGATCCGGGGTTTTGGCGGTAGTGGCGGGGCACAGCTTCAAGCCTTCGGTATCCGCCTTGCGATGTGGACACATTCCGTCAAGTATCAGCTTACTCATTCGTTCCGCGAGTATGCGCACCGGATACGAGTCGACATCGTACCATTCTACGGTCCAGTTCATGGCACTCAGGATGAACTGGCGGATCACAGCAGTGGATATGTCGCTTCGAAGGTGGTCGGCGCGTTTGGCGTCATTCAGGAATTTGCCCCAGGCACCCGCATATGATGCACGCAATTCGCGATGCGGGGCGCGTGTTTCGTCCGACAACATCGGATAGTTCCGAATATTGGCTGACGTAAAGTCGCTGTCGGTCAATAGGTAGGCAAGGTGTGTTTCAATCAGCAGTCCGAAAGTCTTGCGAAAATCCTCCGAACTTGTCGGTGCCGACCGAACGATTTCACTGACCGCCTGATATAGTTGACGGACGCCAAGATCGAGAACTTCGCTCAGAATCTGGTCCTTGGATTGAAAATGATAATAAATGCTGCCGGCCTCAATGCCAGCTTCCTGCGCGATGTCGCGCATAGTCGTTGCGTGATAGCCTTCATACCGAAAAAGTCGCGCAGCCGCCGAAAGGATACCCTCACGTGTCCTCTCAGACTTGCTCAAGTCTTCGCTCAGTGTCCTGGGGGGGTCAGTCTTGTGTACCATTTCATTTCGATACTTGCGGGACACGAGACTGTCCATTGCATTAAATCTAACAAATGTTAGAATAATCCAAGGAACGTTCCGAATCAAGTTCTTGACAAAGGTTTATCGGAAGAGGAGGACCTCCATGCGAGGGTTGAGTGGAAAACGGGTCATTGTGACCGGCGGTGGAAGCGGCATTGGCCGCGCAGTTTGCGAACGGTTCGGCGAAGAGGGCGCCGAAGTTGCCGTTTTCGATCTGAACAAGGATGGGGCGGAGGAAACTGTCCGACTGATCACCGAGGCTGGCGGGAAGGCGCAGGCCTTCAAGGTAGATATCACCGACCGTAGTCAAGTCGACACGGCGGTGGCCGAGTTCGAATCCGGCGGCCCGATTGATGTGCTGGTGAACAACGCCGGCTGGGACGTCAGCAGAATGTTTCTCGACACCGATGCCGATCTTTGGAAAAAGGTTATCGACATCAATCTTTACGGCCCGCTCAACATGCATCACGCGGTGCTTCCGGGCATGGTCAAGAGCGGCGGCGGTCGCGTGGTTAACATCGCCTCTGACGCTGGTCGTGTCGGGTCATCCGGCGAGGCGGTTTATTCAGCCTGCAAGGGCGGCATCATTTCGTTCACGAAGACCGTGGCGCGCGAGCTGGCGCGCAAAGGTATACAATTGAATGCGGTCGCCCCGGGACCGACCGACACACCTCTGTTCGCTCAATTTGCCGAGGGCGAGGCAGGTCAAAAGATCGCCGAAGGTCTCAAGCGGGCGATTCCGATGAAGCGCCTGGCGCAGCCGACGGATTACCCTGGCATCATCTGCTTCCTGTCGTCGGACGACGCAGGGTTCATTACCGGCCAGGTGATTTCGGTTTCGGGCGGCTTGTCCATGCACGGTTGAAGCCATGACAGCAGCGCCGGACACCAGGCGTTGCTGCCAAACCGTGCCAAAAGAGTTACCTCCCCGACTGGCCGCGCCTTTTGTGCGGCCCTTTTTCATTCTAGAAAGGTTGCGAATGTTTCAGCCAGGCTCTGACATCCAGCGGACAAGCACTCTGACCGCATTTCTGACGGGCTGCGGCATTGACAGTTACGAGGAACTCGTCCGCCGTTCGAATGAAGACCCAGACTGGTTCTGGGGCCGGATCATTGACCATGCCGGGATACGGTTCGCGCGGCCCTACAGCCGGTTGCGAGATATCTCCGAAGGGCCCGAATCGATCCGGTGGGCCGTCGGGAGTACTTTGAATCTGACGGAAACCTGTCTTGACGCCCGAATTGTCGATGGCTTGGGCGACAAGGTCGCAATCGACTGGGTCGGCGAAGACGGAAGCCGCCGCCGCTGGACCTATTCCGACCTTACCGCCGAAGCCTCCCGCGTTGCCTCGGCCCTTGCCACGCGCGGTGTAAGGCCCGGTCAGGCGGTGGGCATCTATATGCCGATGATCCCCGAAATCGAGGCCGCGCTTCTGGGGATTGCCCGGCTGGGCGCGGTTGCGGTGCCGCTGTTTTCCGGTTTTGCGCCTCATGCCATCGTATCGCGCCTGAACGACGCGGATGCCGTGGCGGTGCTGACAGCGGATGCCACACCCCGGCGAGGCAAGCCGGTCTGGATGGAGGCGAGCCTCGCCCAGGCTTTGACCGACGTGCCATCGGTTCATACCGTGATCAGCCTGCGACGGTTCGGCGGTGCGGTAGCCGATCCCGCCCGCGATCTGGACTGGAGCGAAACCGTGGGCCGCGCCAGTCCGGAGCTTGCCGCCGTTCCGGTCAAGGCCGAAGCCACCTTTCTGATCGCCTATACGTCAGGCACCACCGGACGGCCCAAGGGCGTCGTGCATACCCATCTGGGCGTGCAGGCCAAGGCCACGGCCGATTTCCTGCTTTGCCTCGACATGAAACGGGATGACCGGCACCTCTGGATGACCGACATGGGGTGGGTCATGGGACCGCTTACCCTTTTGTCGGTGCTCTTGTCCGGTTCGACTCTGGTGCTGGCCGAGGGCGCACCATCAATGCCCGGCGATCCCTTCAGGCTGTTGCGTCTTGCGTCCGAGATGGAGGTCACGCATCTCGGCGTGGCCCCGACCCTGGTACGGCAGTTCATGACGCAGGATACTGAATCTTTGTCGGGCTACGACTTGTCGTCCCTGCGCATCGTCGCCTCGACCGGCGAGCCCTGGACCGAGGATGCCTGGCTCTGGCAGCTCGATCATATCTGTCGCCGCCGCGCCGTGCCGCTGAACATCTCGGGCGGGACCGAGCTTTTTGGCGCGATCCTGACCTCGACCGTGCTGCACGAGCTCAAGCCCGGCGGATTTTCGGCCCAGGCCCTGGGTGTCGGGGCCAAGGTTCTGCGCCAGGACGGCAGCGAAGCCGCACCGGGCGAGGTCGGCGAACTGGTCGTGACCCAGCCGCCTCTGGGTCTGACCCCGGCCATCTGGGGGGACCGCGATCGCTACCTTGAAACCTACTGGTCCACCTTCCCCGGCCTCTGGCGGCACGGCGACTGGGTGCGCTGCGATCCGGACGGGACATGGTATATCCTGGGCCGGTCGGACGACACGCTGAACATCGCCGGCAAACGCATCGGCCCGCCCGAGATCGAGGCGGCCCTGACCGAAACCGGAGAGGTGGTGGACGCCGCTGCCATCGCGGCACCTGATGACATCAAGGGCGTGGCCGTCGTCTGCGTCTGCGTGGCGGCCCCAAATGTGTCGCCGGACGCGGAGCTCGTGAACCGGCTCAAGGATCGTGTCGGAGAGATCGTCTCGAAGCCCTTCCGCCCGCGCGAGATCCACTTTGTCGAAGCGCTGCCCAAGACCCGCAGCATGAAAACCATGCGCCGTGTCGTGCGTGCCGCCTTTCTCGGTGAAGATCCGGGCGATCTGTCGTCGATCAGCAACCCGGAAACCATTCAGCCCATCGCAGACCTGCAAAAGGAAAAGTCATGATCACTGTTTTCGGAGCCACGGGCACGACTGGCGCGCCCCTCGTCGATACGCTTCTGGCAAAAGGCGCGTCCGTGCGCGCTGTCACCAGCGCCCCCTCCAAGTTAGATGCGCTAAGGGCCAAAGGATGCGAGGCGGTCGCAGCGGATTTCACGGACCCTGCCGCGCTGGCGCGGGCCTGTGACGGGGCAGAAAAGATATACCTGGTCACGCCTGCCCATCTGAACATGCGCCAGTGGAAGGCGAACGTGATCGAGGCGGCCAAGGCCGCGGGCGTGCGCCATATCGTTGTGGCCACGGGGCTTGGCGCGTCGCCCAAGGCGGGGCTGACCTTTGGAAAGTGGCATTCCGAAACCCAGGAGCTGCTGAAGCAAAGCGGCCTTGACTGGACCTTTGTCCAGCCGACCTATTTCATGCAGAACCTGCTGTGGCAGGCCGGCAACATTGCAAAGGACGCCGTGTACTATGACGATCTGGGCGGCCCCGTGGCCTGGATCGACGCCCGCGACATCGCGGATGTCGCCGCCGAGGCGCTGACCGCTCCGGGTTACGAAGGCAAGGCTCTTGGCCTGACCGGGCCCGAAGCTCTTGCAGGGGATGACATCGCGGCCCTTCTGTCCGGGGTGACGGGACGAACAGTGTCGTGCGTGTCCCTGTCGGCCGAAAATGCCAAGGCGGGCATGGTGGCTGGCGGAATGCAGGACGAGGTCGCCAGAGCCATGGTCGAATTGGCTTCCATCGCGCCCAAGGGCTACCTTGCCGGCATCGAGACCACGGTCAGTGATGTGATGGGACGCCCGGCGCGCCGATTTGCCGATTTCGTCGCCGAGAACCGGGATGCTTTCGTCAAGTAACCTGATGGAGCCGCCGCGTTATCTCGAACTGGCTCCGCCTGAGGAAGCGGCCAAACAGATCGACCATTTGTTCGTGTTCCGCGATACCGGTGTGCTGAGCGGTGGTGGACACGGGCGGTTCGCAACCGACCTCTTTACCCTTTCGGTAACGCGCGACGACAGCGGCGGCGGGCGCGTATCGCTGGCAGAACCGCGCCCCTATTTTTCGCCCCGCCCAAGGCCATTCCTGGGTGTCGTGGCCGGGCTGCGACTGTCGTCACGACCGCAGCGATTTCCCGACTCCAAAGGGCTGGACATGCTGGCCTCAGAACTGGCCCGGGTTCAGAACGGGGACGATGACCTGCCTGCGCTCATCGCGGTGCTTGACGGCCTTGCGAGAGACCTGCGCTTTGCCGCACCAACCGGAGCTTACAGCGACCGGACCAAACGTCGAAAGGTGCGGGCGGAAACCGGCGTGTCGCGGCGGCGGCTTGCGACCTTGCGACGCTTTCGCCGGGCTCTCGGGCAGCTTGCGTCAAAGACCCTGCTGCTGAGCGATCTGGCGCTGGACGCCGGATACTACGATCAATCTCACTTGTCCGCCGCTTGCCGGATCTTCGCCGGCAAACCGCCCGGCGCGTTGCGCGCTCTGTCTATTCCGCGTCGTTTTGACCTTTCGCTACAAGATACGCGCCTCAAAGACCGCCTAAGATTGGTCATTGACGAATGAAATCGAAGAGGAAGACCCGCCATGACACAATTCAAACCGAAAAACCCCGACTATGACGCACGCGTGCGCAACAGTTTCGATCGCCAGAAGGTGATGAACACGTTGGGGATCAGCATTGCCGAGTTGTTACCCGGCCGCATCGTTCTGGAAATGGCACATCAGGTTGCACTGACCCAGCAGCATGGGTTTTTGCATGCCGGAATCCTGTCGACAGCGCTGGACAGCGCCTGCGGATACGCGGCCTTTTCGCTGATGCCAGCGGACGCGGCAGTGTTGACGGCCGAATTCAAGATCAACCTACTCAACCCGGCGGACGGCGAACGGTTTCGCTTCGTCGCTGACGTGGTGAAACCAGGCAGGACGCTGACCATATGCGAGGCGCGTGCCTATGCCGTGAAGAGCCAGGATGAAAAGCTCGTCGCAACGATGACCGGAACGCTCATGGCGCTGATCGGGCGGGCGGGGGTCGCGGACTGAGCGCAACCCGGCCGCAGCACATCCGATCCGGGCGGCCGGGCCGATTATTCAGACAGCTGGATCAGCTGTTCCAGCGGCTCGCGACCTCGGCCAACCGTTTCCCGTAGGCGCGCGCGGTATCCAGATCGCCGCCAGCAGGTTCAGACCTGCCAAGCGGTAATGTTAGCCTTTAGCAGTGCGGTCGCCGATTGTCCCTCGTCAGGGTTTTTCGGAGAGCTGAGACTGTATCGTAACGGAGGATCTGGTTCAGTTTCTGTTCAAGTTTATGCGGCAGCGGCCTGATGCTGCAACCGTAATTGGAACGGATGGACGCCCACGGTGCCGATGGGCTGCCGTCACGCCGGAGTTTCCAGTCAGGGCGGAGCTGGCGCACCATTCCGGCCAAGCGCGAGAACTTTCGTGCTGCCTTCGCCGGGTTCGACTTTCGGGGAGTTGCGAACTTTGACGACAACGATATTAAGCGCCTACTTGCCGATGAAGGAATTGTTCGCTATCGAGGCAAGATCGAAGCCGTGATCAACAACGCTCGCCGTACTTTCGAGGTCGTCCAAGAGGAAGGCTCCTTCGCCGCATTCATCTGGCTATATGAACCTGCCAAGGACGACGCACTGCCACAAATGCGGTCCAAATCACCAGCGTCCGAGACCCTGTCCAAAGACCTACGAAAGCTTGGCTTCAAATTCGTGGGGCCGGCCACCGTATATGCATTCATGCAGGCCATGGGATTTATCAACGATCACGCAGAGGTCTGTTGGATGCGAAAGGACGTCGAAACAGCCCGAAACACCCTTCGCACACCGACATAGGCAACTGTCGGCCAATTAACGTGAAAAAAATTCAGGGCCACTTAGCGTGGAAAGTCACAGACAGGTTTCGCGTCAGTCGACCTAGACTTCAGAGCTTTGAGAGTAGCGAGGCCAATTGAGCGGCGTCTTTGGGTTTCAGCTTTGCGCCGATCCTTTCCGACAGAACCCGTTCATAGATCGGCCACATCGCCCTCCTGACAGATTTACCCTTTTCAGAGATAGAAATGTTTTGACCTCGCCCATCTTCCAAGCAGTCCTGTCGGTTCACCAGCCCTGCTTTCACCATACGGTTCAGCAGCCGCGAGGTACCGTATTGGGGTAACAAAATCCGGTCTTTGAGTTCGAATGGCCGGAGTCCGTCCGGGCCAGCCTTCTCGAGTTCGAGAAGCGCGTCATACCATGCAATTGGCGGGTATCCTGCCGATTTCAGAGACGTTTCGACAGCCTCAAGCAAAACGCGGCTTTTAGTCATGAGGGCTGTCCAGGCGGCCTCAGTAGCATGGTCAATCTCGTTCATATCCAGCACCTATCATGTACATGTAAGTGCATCAACCTTGACATCGCATGTGACGCGCTATATATAGATGCAACTGCATCGACATATGGGATCATATCATGTCACAATCGCACCTCACAGAATTTGGGATATTCCTGCTCCGTATAGCACTCGGGATCATGTTCCTGGCGCACAGCCTGTTTCTCAAGCTCTTCATTTTCACACTTCCCGGAACGGCGCAGTTCTTCATTTCGATCGGGCTGCCCGGCTGGTTTGCTTATATGGTCTTTGCAGTCGAGGCGATTGCCGGTGCCCTTTTGGTCCTCGGCGTACAGGCTCGGTGGGTCGCGTCGGCGACCGTGCCCATCCTGGCCGGTGCGACCTGGGCTCACTCCGGAAACGGCTGGATGTTCGGATACGAGAACGGCGGGTGGGAATACCCGGCCTATCTGACGCTGCTTGCCATCGTGCAAGGGCTTCTGGGCGACGGCCGTTTCGCCCTCAGCCCTTCCTTCGCGCCCGGTAACGTGCAGATGGCGGGAGAGACAACATGAGCCTCCACCTCATTAGCCATGCGCTCTGCCCATATGTGCAGCGCGCGGCGATCTCGCTCACTGAGAAAGGTGTCACGTTCGAGAGAACTGACATCGATCTTTCGAACAAGCCCGACTGGTTTCTTGCCATATCTCCGCTGGGCAAGACGCCTGTCCTGGTTGTGGACGGGACGCCGATTTTCGAATCTGCGGTTATCCTCGAATATCTTGAGGATACACAACCCCACGCGCTTCATCCGCACGACGCTCTCGATCGCGCCCGCCACCGTGCCTGGATTGAATTTGGATCTGCTGTCTTGAACGACATTGCGGGGTTCTACTCGGCGCCGAACGAGAAAGCGTTGGAAGAAAAAGTGGCGGCGCTCCGCGCAAAGTTCCTTCGGCTGGACGCGGAGCTTGGGGAGGGACCATGGTTCGATGGCCACCGGTTCAGCCTCGTCGATGTCGTATTCGGCCCGGTCTTCCGCTATTTCGACGTTTTTGACACCATCGGAGAGTTTGGCGTCTTCACAGGGCTTGCCCGTGTAAGGGCCTGGCGACATGAACTGGAGCGTCGGGTTTCTGTGAAGAATGCCGTCAGTGAAGATTACCCGACCCTTCTGCGTGACTTCATCAGACGGCGCAATTCTTACCTGTCCCAGATCATGCAGACAGGAGGGCCGAAGAAGACAGTTACACAGGTGCGATCGGCTGACCGCTGATCACTTGATATCGTTTTGTCGGGCCGCAGTACAGAACCGGACGTTTGAGGTCGCTTGGCGAATGTCCGCTTTGTCCCGCACATCGGATAGTCGCCGACTTTCCCTTGAAGGCCCGCAGCAGCCCCAACCGGCAATTGCCGGCAGTCCATGCCCGTCGGTGCGATGCGCCGGGTTACTGCTGCCCCCACAGCGCAACCGGGAACAAACCACCGATCGCACTGATGAATGGCTCAGGGATCTACGAATCCTCCTGAGCTCAAACACCCGGAAAACCCTAGCCGTGTAGTCCGACAGAGGGCTGCGCTTCAATCGCGGGTCAATCTATCCCAGATGGTGGATCACTTTCAGGGGGTTACTCCAAAGGGCGGGGATAAGAAGCTCGTGGCAACGAGGATAAGAACGCTTTTATCGCTATTGGGGCGAACTGGCGTGGCTGGCTGACGATCGGGTCAGAGCGAAAATTAATCTGCGAGCCGGGCTTCGAGGATATGCCGCTGGATCTTGCCGCTGGTCGATCTGGGAAAATCCTCGAACGCGATGAAGCGAATTTCGCGTGGTCGCTTATAGCCAGCGAGGCTTTCGCGGCACAAGTTCAGCAGCGCCTCGGCATCCGGCCCGTCATCGTCACAGGCGACAAAGGCCACCGGGCTTTCCCCCCATTTCGCGTCGAAGGCCCTTACCACGGCGGCATCGATCACATCGGGATGAGAAAGAAGCACACGTTCGATTTCCGCCGGATAGACGTTTTCACCTCCGGTCTTGATCAGGTATTTCGCCCGATCCACAAAGTCGACGGTGCCGTCCGCATTGCGCCGGAACAGATCGCCCATGTGGAAAAAGCCGTTGCGAAAGTCACGGGCATTGGTGTCGTCGGCGTTCCAGTACCCGGAAAACAGCGTCGGACCCCGAAGCGCCATTTCGCCCGGCGTTCCATCGGGGACTTCGCGGTCGTCGGGATCGACCAGCCGCACCTCGCAAAAGGCGCTGATGCGCTTGGACAGCCGGTCCGGGGTCACACCCGGCGCGATCAGATCGGCGGTTCCCGGCGGCAGGCCGGTTTCGGTCGCCCCGAAGGAATTCAGATAGGGCGTGTCCAGAAGACCGGTCAGTTCCGCGATCTGATGCGGCGGCACCAGATCAGCCATTGCGCCGCAAACCTTGATCCCCTTCAGCGGCAAAGGGTTGGCGTGCCGTTCGTTAATAAAAGCCTCCAGTGCCCCGGGCATCATCACGAACCAGCCGATCCTGTGGCGTGACAGCGCCTCGTTGATGACGGCGGGCTGCAGCCCGTCCACCATCACCACGGTCCCGCCCCGCAGGATCGTTGCCAGCGCATGATCGGTGGAGGCCATGTGGAACATCGGCGCCCAGGCGATGAACCCGTCGCCGGGATCCAGCGCCAGCTGGGCCGCAAAAACCATGGATCGGGCGATATGCGCGCGGTGGCTGATATGCGCCCCCTTGGGCAGGCCCGTGGTCCCCGAGGTATAGAGGATCGTCAGACCGGCCTCGGGGTCGTCAACCATGGTTCCGGTGCGCGGGTCCGGCTCGACCCCGGCAATGGCCGTTTCCAGGTCTGGCCCGACGGTTAGACAGGGTGTCGACGCGACGGCGCGGTAAGCTTCTGAAAGTTCCGGTTCGACAACCGCGAGAACCGGCTCGACCAGATCGATGCAGTGCCGCAGTTCATCGGGGGCAAGCCGCCAGTTCAGACAGGCGACGATCGCGCCGATTCCCGCTGCTGCAAGTTCGACCTCCAGGTATTCTGAGCGGTTATGCGACAGGATCGCGATCCTGTCTCCGGGCGCCACGCCTCGTGCCAGAAATACAGCCGCCAGACGATCGACCCGCTCCAGCAGTTCTGCATAGGTCAGTTTTCTGCTGCCGTCCTCGATGGCGAGGGCGCGGGCGCAGTCATGTGCGCGGGTTCGAAAGATCGAATACAGATCAGCGCGCCCCGCGCGGATGACGTCGGTCAGCATAGTTTCCCCCTTGCCCGAGCCTCGGTTCAGAGATCCTGCGCCAGGCGCACGCCCTCATCAATGGCGCGCAGCGCATCCAGTTCGGCGGCCTCCTTTGCCCCGCCGATCATCGTAACCGGGACGCCGCGCGCTACAACCTCTTTGGCCAGGGCCCGTTCCGGTTCCTGACCGGTGCACAGCACAATTGTATCGGCTGCGATGACCGTCGGGTTTCCGTCCGCGACGATGTGCAGCCCCGCATCGTCGATATGTTCATAGGTCACCCCGCCCATTGCCTCGACCCCATGTTTGCGCAGCGCGTTGCGCAGGATCCACCCTGTCGAAACACCAAGCCCCGCGCCCGGTTTAGCGGTCTTGCGCTGCAGCATGACGACCTTGCGGCGCGACGGCTTCGGTGCCAGAGGGTCGCCCGCCAGGGCACCCGAGGAGACAAACTCGGGGTCCACTCCCCAGGTTTCGCAAAAGACGTCGGAATTCGCGGTCTCGGCGGGTTTGGTCACTAGGAACTCGGCCACATCATGACCGATGCCCCCCGCCCCCATCACCACGACACGGTCGCCCGCCTCGCGGTCACCGGACAGAATTTCGGCGTAGGTCGCGACGCTGGGATGGTCGATACCCGGCAGGTCGGGAATGCGCGGCGTGACCCCGGTGGCGATGACCACATGGTCAAATCCCTCAAGATCGCTCGCCTCTGCCCGCTGTCCCAGACGCTGCGTGACCCCGTGTTTCTGCATCTGACCGGCATAATACCGCAGGGTTTCGTCGAATTCGTCCTTGCCTGGTGCGGCGCGGGCCAGATTCAGCTGACCGCCCAATTTGTCCTGCGCTTCGAACAGGGTGACATCGTGGCCCAGCCGTGCCGCCTCGGCGGCTGTGGCCATGCCCGCGGCACCACCGCCAACGACGGCCACTTTCTTTGGCGTGTCGGTTGGCGTATCCCGGAATTCCGTTTCACGCCCGGCCCTTGGATTGACCAGACATCCGACCGGCCGGTCCGAAAAAATGAAATCCAGGCAGGCCTGGTTGCAGGCAATGCAGGTGTTGATCTCGTCTGCGCGGCCCTCGCGCGTCTTTTTCACGAAATGCGGATCGGCCAGAAACGGGCGCGCCATCGAGATCATGTCCGCATCGCCAGAGGCAAGTATGTCTTCTGCAAGCTGGGGTGTGTTGATCCGGTTCGAGGCGACTACCGGGATCGACACCGCCGCTTTGACGTTGGCTGCCGCCTTGCGCCAGGCACCGCGCGGCACCGGGTAGGCGATCGTCGGCACGCGGGCCTCATGCCAGCCGATGCCGGTGTTCAGGATATCCGCACCCGCAGCCTCGATCTTGCGGGCCAGTGCGGCAATTTCTTCGGCGGGCGCGCCGCCCTCGACCAGATCGGCCGCCGAAATCCGGTAGATGACCAGAAAGTCGGGGCCGCAACGTTCGCGCACCGCGCGCACGATCTCGACCGGGAATCGGTGGCGGTTCGCGGCGCTGCCGCCCCAGTCGTCTTGGCGCTTGTTGGTGTGGGTGACGGTGAATTCGTTGATCAGGTATCCCTCGGACCCCATGATCTCGACGCCATCAAAGCCTGCGGCCAGCGCATTGGCGGCCGCTACGGCAAAATCCTCGATGGTACGGAGAATGTCGGCTTCGGTCATTTCACGCGGGATGAAACGGTTGATCGGGGCGCGGATCGGCGACGGGGCCACACACCCTTCGATCTTGGCATAGCGCCCGGCGTGGAGGAGTTGCGCGCAGACCAGGCTGCCTTCGGCCTGCACCGCCTCGCAGATCGGGCGCAGGTCAAGCGCTTCTTCCGGGTCATCGATTCTCGGACCTTCTGGATCGAATATGCCCTCGGCATTGGGCGAAAACCCGCCGGTGACCAGAATCGCCGCCTCCCCCCGCGCACGCTCGGCGTAAAACGCGATCTGTTTGGCTATGCCGTCAGGCTCGGTTTCCAACCGCGTGTGCATCGACCCCATGATGACACGATTTCGCAATGTATGCTGGCCTGCGCGGATGGGCGAGAGCATGGTTTCAAAGCTTCCATCTGGTCTATTTTTCACTTTGGTTCTCCTCCTCAAAACTGCACTTGATCTACATTCTAACATTTGTTAGATTTTTGGAAAGAAGATTTTCGCTCATGGGGAGGAGCACCGATGCAATTCCAGCCTACAGACGATCAGAAGGCGTTTCGCGAGACCGCAAAGCGCTTCGCAACTGAAAGGCTTGCGCCCACATATCAAGAACGCGCCAGCGGCCATACATTCGACCGTGCGCTGATCAAGGAGATGGGCGCACTGGGGCTGATCGGGGCCGATCTGCCCGAGGAATTCGGGGGTCTCGGCGAAAGCTCTGTCACGTCAGGGCTGATCGTCGAAGAGATCGCCTATGCCGATTTCAACGCAAGTTACGTGCAGCTTCTGGGCTCTCTCATGGGCGGAATGGTTGCCAAACATGCCTCCAAGGACATCGCGTCGGAATGGGTGCCCAAGGTTGTTTCGGGTGATGCGGTCATTGGCCTGGGCCTGACAGAGCCGCGCGGCGGTTCGGATGCGGCGAACCTGATTCTGAGGGCCGAGAAATCCGGCAACGGCTGGCGGCTGAACGGTGAAAAGACATCCATGAGTTTTGCCAGTCAGGCGGATGCGGCGGTCGTCTTTGCCCGTACCGGCGATCCTGATGGCGGCTCACGCGGGGTCAGCGCCTTTTTCGTCGATCTGAACCAGGAAGGCATCAAGCGCACCCATTTTGACGACATCGGCACCAAGCCTGTCGGGCGCGGCTCGGTTTTCTTTGACGATGTTTTCGTGCCGGCTGAAAACATGATGGCGGAACAGGACCATGCCTTTGGCACGATCATGGCGGGCTTCGACTATTCCCGCGCACTGATCGGGCTGGAGTGCCTGGGGGCCGCGCAAGCGTCGGTGGATGAAACCTGGGCCTACGTTCAGGAGCGCGAGGCATTCGGAGCCCCGATCGTGCAGTATCAGGGTGTCAGCTTTCCCTTGGCCGAGGCCGAGACCCAACTGACCATGATGCGCCAGCTTTGCTATTACACGTTGGACCTGCGCGACCGTGGCCTGCCCCACACCTCTCAGGCCGCCATGTGCAAATGGTACCTGCCCAAAACCGCCTGCGAGATCCTGCACCAGTGCCTGATCCTGCACGGACATTACGGCTACACCACCGACCTGCCCCACCACCAGCGCTACAACGATGTGCTCGGCTTGCAGATCGGTGACGGCACCGCGCAGATCCAGAAGCTGGTGATCGCCCGCGAGAAGGTCGGTCGCATGGCGCTGCAGTATGACAAGAAGGCGAAGGGAGCCTCGAAATGAGCGACCCCATCCTCGTCACTTCCGAGGGCAACACCGGCATCATCGAACTGGCCCGCCCCGAGAAATTCAATTGCCTGTCACTTGAGGTGCATGAGCGTATTTCTGTCGCGCGTGCGGAATTCGAGGCGAACCCCGCTATTCGGGCGATCCTCATCCGGGCGCAGGGCAAGCACTTTTGCACCGGTGCCGATCTGGTGGAAGTGAAAGGTAAATTGAACGATCCCGCCGCGCTGGACCATTTCATCGCCTTTGGCATGAACAACCTGCGTGCGCTCGAAACCTCCTCCCTCCCTGTCGTGGTGGCAGTGCAGGGGTTGTGTCTGGCCGGCGGGATCGAACTGATGCTGGCATGCGATGTGTGTTTCGCGGCCGAAAGCGCCCAGTTTGGCGATCAGCACGCGCAATTCGGGCTGATTCCCGGTTGGGGTGGCTCGCAGCGGTTGACACGGTTGATGGGGCAGCGCAGGGCGCTCGACCTGATGTTCTCGGCCCGCTGGCTCAAGTCGGACGAGGCCAAAGAGGCCGGATTGGTCAACTACATCGTGCCGGATGCGGACCTGCACAAGTCTGCGCTGGAATACTGCGAGAAAATCGCCACCCGTTCACGTCCCGGCATCGCCGAGATGAAGCGGTTGGCGCGCGAAGGCGCGGACCTTGGTATCGACCAGCAGATGCGGCTTGAGCGCGATGCCGCCGTGCGCGCACTGCCCAGCGATGACGTGGCCGAGGGCCTCGATGCATTCGAGAACCGGCGCGCCCCCGAATTCAAGGCTTGAGGACGAAGCATGGATTTCATTTTGAACGACGAACAACGCCAGATTTACGACTATGGCGGCCAGCTGGCGCAGAAGTTCGACAACGATTACTGGCTGAGACACGCACGCAAGCACGAGTTTCCGCACGAAATGTTCCGCCAGATCGCCGATGACGGCTTCCTCGGCATCATGGTGCCCGAGGAATATGGCGGCGCGGGCCTTGGTATGACCGAAATGGCCCTGTTCATGGAGGGCACCGCCAATCACGGCATTCCTCTTTTGATGATGGTGGTCGGGCCGACCATGTCGCTGGCCCATATCGCCAGCCACGGGAGCGAGTTCCACAAGAAAGAACTGCTGCCGGCTGCCTGCCGCGGTGATATCCAGTTCTGTTTCGCGATCACCGAACCGGGGGCCGGGTCTAACACGATGAAGGCCACTACGCTGGCCAAGCGTCGAGGCAACCGGTTCAGCCTGTCGGGCGAAAAGACCTTCATCACCGGGGCCGAAGTGGCCGACTACTGCCTCGTGGTGGCGCGGACCAAACCGCATACCGAGGTCAGCCGCAAGACCGACGGCTTTACCCTGTTCGCCGTGGATCTGAAGAAAAAAGGCGTCGACAAGCAGCGGGTGAAGATCTCGATCCCCCTGCCCGAGGAGCAGTGGACACTGTTCTTCGACGATGTGGATCTCGGCCCCGAGGATGTGGTCGGCGAGGTGGACGAAGGGTTCTCGATCCTGTTCGACAGCCTCAACCCCGAGCGTATCATCCTGGCCGCCTTGTGCTGCGGCATCGGCCGGTTCGCCCTGAACAAGGGCGTGGCCTATGCCTCCGAGCGCAATGTGTTCGGCCAACCCATCGGTGCGCACCAGGGCGTGCAGCATCCGATGGCCAAGGCGCACACAGCGGTCGAGATGGCCAGTCTGATGACCCGGCGCGCGGCATGGGAGTTCGACAACAAGCTGCCTGCCGGTGCGTCGTCGAACATGGCGAAATATGCCGCCGCCGAAGCCGGGATCGAAGCGGTCGACGCGGCGCTTCAGGCGCATGGTGGATCGGGCTTTACCGAAGATACGGGACTTTACGAAATGTACCCGCTGGTCCGCCTGCTGCGCACAGCGCCGGTGAACCGCGAACTGTGCCTGAGCTTTATCGGCGAAAAGGTCATGGGCCTGCCACGATCCTATTGATCGCCACGGCTTGGAACGGAGAACGACATGCAATTTGGAATGCGCTTCCGGCGGGAGGATGCCGCCGACAAGGTAAATGATCGCTTCTGGCACGCGATCGAGGGCACGCCGCTCGACGAGGTGCGCCGTATTCAGGAAGAGCGGCTGCGTGACCAGATGGCCTATCTCAAGTCGAATTCGACCTTCTATCAGGAAAAGTTCGCCGACGCCGGTGTCGATTTCGACGAGATTCGCAGCATCGAAGACCTGCAGAAGCTGCCTTACACCTACAAGACCGAGATCCGCGAAAGCCTTGCTGCGGAACCGCCCTTCGGCAAGCACCGCGCGGCACCAATGTCGGACATCATCCAGATGCAGGCCTCGTCGGGCACCACCGGCAGCCCCTCGTATGTGGCCCTGACCGAATCCGACGCCGAAATGTGGCACGAGATGACGGCGCGCTGCTTCTTCGCCAACGGGGTGCGACCGGGCGATATGGTGTTGCACGCGTTTTCGCTGGCCAAGGGCTTTGTCGGCGGCATCCCGGTGATGCAGGGATTGCAGTACATGGGCACGATCGATGTGCCGGTGGGGGCGGATGGCGGTGCAGAACGTCTGCTGCGCGCCTGCGCAGACACGCGGCCGCGTTGCGTGGTCGGCGCTCCGAACTTTGTTCTGCACCTGGCCGAAAAGGCTCCCGAGGTGCTGGGATGCAAGGCCAGCGAACTGGGTATCGAGCGCGTGATCGTCGGCGGCGAACCCGGCGGCGGCATTCCCGCAATTCGGGCAAAGATCGAAAAGGCCTGGGGTGCGAAATGCACCGAGATGCTGGGCGGCACCGATCTGGGCGTGACATACTGGGCCGAGTGCGACGCCCAGTCGGGTATGCACATGGTCAACATGGACTATATCATCACCGAATTGCTCGACCCCGAAAGCGGCGAAATCATCCCCTGGGAAAAAGGTGCCGAGGGCGAGATGGTCTATACCGCGCTCGGCCGCCAGGCGAGCCCGCTCGTGCGGTTCCGGTCAGGCGATTATATCGAAGTGATCGATACCGAATGCTCCTGCGGCCGCACCGGGCCGAAGATCCGCTGTACCGGCCGGACCGACGACATGCTGATCGTCCGGGGGGCCAATGTCTTCCCGTCGGCGATCAACAGCGTCATTACCGAAATGGTGCCGGACACCAATGGCGTCATGCGCATCGTGGCCGATTTCGAGGGCCACACCACGCAGGGCGCGCTGACGGTGATTGTCGAACGCGGCCCCAATCGCGATCCGGCCGATGACGTCACCCTCAAAAAGAAAATCGAGCAGCGCCTGCGCGAATCCTTGGTCTTCAAGGCCGACGTTCACCTGGTTGCGGCCGACACTTTCGAAAAACCTGGCGCCGCCAAGGTCGCCTTCGTTCTCAGGAAATATCCAGACCTGCCATGACTAGAATGAAATCCCTTCTCGACACCGCGTCGGACGACTTCCGCGCCAACGACGTGTCTTACCGCGAAAAGGTCGATGAACTACATGCCCTCCGGCTCTTACAGCGCGTCGGCGGCCCCGAAATGGCGCGCAAACGTCATGTGGACAAAGGCAAAATCCTGCCGCGCGAACGGATCGAACGACTGATCGACCCGGGCACACCATTTCTGGAACTCGGCGAGTTGGCCGGACTGAATATGCACAAGGGAGTTCCACCCGGCGCCGGCATCATCACCGGTATTGGCGTGATCGAAGGCCGTCAGTGCATGATCATCGCCAATGATGCCACCGTAAAGGGCGGCACCTATTTCGGGATCACCTGCCGCAAACACGTCCGGGCACAGAAAATTGCCTGGAAAAACCGCCTGCCCGTCATCACCCTCGTGGACTCCGGCGGTGCCTTCCTGCCCGACCAGGCCAACCTTTTCCCCGACGAAGGCCAGTTCGGCTCCATCTTTCACCAACAGATCGGCATGTCTGGCGATGGTGTGCCGCAAATCGCCGTGGTCATGGGGCCCTGCACCGCGGGTGGTGCCTATATCCCCGCGCTCTGTGACGAAGTGGTGATCGTGCGCGGTCAGGGCTTTATGTATCTAGGCGGACCGGAATTGACCTTTGCCGCAACCGGCGAAAAGGTCGAAGCCGAAGAACTGGGTGGCGGCAAGATGCATTCGTCCGTCTCCGGTGTGACAGACCATTTGGCCGAAGATGACGCCCACGCTCTGGCCATCACGCGCGAAATTGTCAGCCATCTTGGCGAAAAACCCCAACCCCGCAAGACGCCCGAAACGCCCCGTGCGCCCGCCTACCCGGTCGAAGAGATTTATGGACTCATCAGCCGCGACCCCAAGGTGCCGACCGACAACCGCGAAATCGTGGCTCGGTTGGTCGATGAGAGCGATTTTCACGAATTCAAACCGCTTTATGGCGACACGATCATGACCGGCTGGGGCCGCATCCACGGCCACGAGGTCGGTATTCTCGCAAATACAGGCGTGCTTTTCGTCGAAGCCGCACTGAAGGCCACGCATTTCATCAATCTCTGCGTCCAGCGTGATATTCCGCTGCTGTTCCTGGCCGATGTGAACGGCTTCATGGTGGGCCGCGAGGTCGAGCAGATGGGCATTGCCAAGGCTGGCGCCAAGATGATCACGGCCATGTCTTCGGCCCGGGTGCCGAAATTCACCATTATCACCGGCGGCTCCTATGGGGCGGGATACCTGGCCATGCTGGGCCGCCCGTTCCAGCCGGACGCAATGTTTGCCTGGCCGACGGGACGGTCGGCGATCATGGGGCCGGAACAGGCCGCCAGCGTGCTGGCTCAGGTCCGCGCGCAGATCAACGAACGCGAAGGCAAAAGCTGGACCCCCGAGGAGGAGGAAGCCTTCAAGGCACCGATCCGCAAGGAATACGAAGATTTTCAGGGAGCCTATAATTTTGCTTCCAACCTTTGGATCGACAGCGTGATCGAGCCCTGTGAGACCCGTGATGTCATGGCGCTGATGCTGGATGTGACATCGCGCAGACCCAAGGTCGATACCAAATTCGGCGTGTTCAGGATGTGAGGAGCGAACCGTGAAAATCAAGACGCTTCTGATCGCCAACCGCGGCGAAATTGCCTGCCGGATCGCGCGCACTGCGCGGGCCAGCGGTATCATTCCCGTCGGCGTGCATTCGCAGGCCGACGCCAATGCCCTGCATGTCCGCGAGATTGGCAAATCTGTCTGTATCGGCGCCGGACCTGCATCCGAGAGCTATCTGAAAATCGACGCGGTGATTGCCGCTGCGCAATCAGTGGGCGCGGATGCGATCCATCCCGGTTATGGCTTTCTGGCCGAAAACCCCGATTTTGCTCGTTCGGTCGAAGCCGCCGGCATGATCTTCATGGGGCCGACGCCTGAAACGCTTGAACGTTTCGGCGACAAGGCCAGCGCCAAAGAGGCCGCCGTGGCGGCCAGCGTCCCGGTGATTTCGGGCGCCGAAGGTGCGCGGTCCGATCCCGAGCAGATTGCCGAGGAGGTGCGCCAAATGGGCCTGCCGGTGCTGCTCAAGGCGGTCGGCGGCGGTGGTGGGCGCGGACAACGGCTCGTCACTGACGAAACCACGCTGGTCGAGGACATCGAAGGCGCGCTGCGCGAAGCAAAATCCACCTTCGGCTCCGAAGGGCTGCTGTTGGAGCGTTTCCTGCCCGAGGCGCGCCATGTTGAAGTGCAGATCGCAGGTGACGGCAAAGGCCATGTGGTGCATCTGTTCGAACGCGATTGCACGCTTCAGCGCCGCCACCAGAAGGTCATCGAGGAAGCCCCGGCCTGGGGTCTGCCCCGAACGCTTCTGGACGACATCGCACGCGACGCGGTGCGCTTGGGCGAAACGCTGGACTATCGCGGGCTGGGCACGGTCGAATTTCTGGTCGCGGGTGGCGAGTATTTCTTCCTTGAGGTGAACCCGCGCATTCAGGTGGAACATCCCGTCACCGAAGCGATCACCGGGCTGGACCTTGTCGCGCTTCACCTGCGGATTGCCGAAGGCGCGGGCCTTGGACTGGTGCAGGACGATCTGACGATCAACGGCCACGCGGTCGAGGCGCGGCTTTACGCCGAAGATCCGGCGATGCAATTCGCCCCGTCGACGGGCACGCTCTCCACGCTCAGCCTGCCATCGGGCCTGCGCATCGACAGCGGCGTCGAAGAAGGCGATGCCGTCACGCCCTACTACGACCCGATGATCGCCAAGCTGATCGTGCACGCGCCCGACCGGGAAACCGCATTGGCACGTCTGGCCACGGCGCTTGATCATGTCGCGGTCGAAGGTGTCGAGACCAATCGCGCCTTTCTAACGGCGCTGGCGCGAAACCATGAATTCGAACGGATGCAGGTGCATACCCGCTGGATCGACGGCAGGCTGGATGAGCTGACACAGGCACCCGGCCTGACCCGCCCCGATCTGTGGAAGGCGACCGCTGCCATTCTCTTCGTGACCCAGTCGCGCAGCGACACAAACGCCAATCCCTGGACCAACCGTGATGCCTTTACCGGCTGGCGGCTTGGACTGGGCGGCGATGCGATTGAAGCGGGGCAGCGCGTGACGCTTACCGATTCTGACGAGGTATCCGAAGAACTGCGCGTCAGTCCTGTCAAACCGGGTGCCAAGTACACCATCCATTCGGAGAAAGGCGAGGCGCTGATACTGTCGGCACGTGAACTGACCCCGGGCCGTTGGCGTGTCGGCGAAGGCGACACCGTCCATCTGATCGACGCGCGCCTGCACGCGGGCGTGATCGAACTGGATACGCCCGAAGGCCGCCTGGTATTTCGGCCCGCCGCGCCCCTTGCCTTTGCCGGCGACAATGCCGCGGCGGATCGCGCCGTGACCTCTCCGCTGACCGGCATGATTGTCGAAATCAAGGTCTCCGATGGTCAGAGCGTGGCCGAAGGCGACGTGGTCGCGGTCATGGAATCCATGAAACTCGAAATCTCGATCCGGGCGGCCGCGGCCGGGATCGCCAGCAATATATCCGTCTCGAATGGGGACATGGTCGATCGCGGCCAGGTCATCGCCGAGATCCTGCCATCCGAGGAGTGATGAAATGAGCGACTTTCCCAAATTCGTAGAATTTCGTGAAGAAGGCCCGCGTGAGGGTTTTCAGATCGAAAAGAAGATTTACCCGATCGAAGAGCGGATCGAACTGATCGACATGCTCAGCGAAACCGGCTTGAAACGCATTCAGGTCGGCAGCTTTGTCAGCCCGAAATACGTTCCTCAGATGGCGGACACCGGCGAGTTGTTCCAGCGTATCAAGCGCAAACCGGGCGTGAACTACACATCGCTGTGGCTGAACGACAAAGGGTTTCGCAAGGCCCTGACCGCGCATGAGGTCGATATCGACCCGCGTCTGCTGTTCTATCCTTCCGAAGCATTCGCCCAATCGAACAACAATTGTTCCTCGGCCGAGATGCGGGAAAAACAACGTGACTGGGTCCGTCTTTACAAGGAAGAGGGATATACCGTCGACGCGGCCTATGTGATGACCGCCTTCGGCTGCAACCTCGAGGGCCCCATCCCCCAAGAACGCATCTTGGACGATTTCCGCTTTATCCTTCAGCTATGCGAAGAAGAGAACATCCCCGTGCCGATCCTCGTGGTCGCCGACACCATGGGTTGGGGAAACCCCGAGGCGGTCAAACGGATGATCGGCGCCCTGCGCGAATTGGCGCCCGAGGCGCGCATCGGTATGCACATCCATGACACACGTGGGCTGGGGATCGCCAACGTTTATGCGGCCCTGTCGATGGGCGTGGACATGTTCGAAAGCTCCGTCGCCGGTCTTGGCGGCTGTCCTTTCGCGGGCCACGGCCACGCGCGCGCCGCAGGAAATGTCTGCACCGAGGATTCAGTGTTCCTGTGTCACGAGCTCGGCATCGAAACCGGCATTGATCTGGACAAGCTGATCGCAGCGGCGGTCAAAGCAGAAGAGATCATCGGTGTGCCGCTCATGGGCCGGGTCATGCACACCGGCGGGTTGGACAAATACCGCAAGTCACGCTGAGGGAGCAAGAAGATGACAAAAGCACTTGACGGAAAGGTCGTTCTGGTCACCGGGGCCGGCGGTGGGATCGGGCGTGATATCGCCTTGATGGCAGCCGCAGAAGGCGCCGCCGTGGTGGTCAATGATCTGGGCGCATCCCTGAAAGGCACCGGTCAGACAGAAACTGCGGCGCAGAAAGTCGTCGAAGAGATCAAGGCGGCGGGCGGCGATGCGATCGCCGATGGCGGCAACGTCACCGATCCGGACGCCGCGCGCGCGATGATCGAGGCGGGTGTCAAGGAATTCGGCCGCATCGACGCGGTGGTGAACAACGCCGGCATCCTGCGCGACGGGTTCTTCCACAAAATGACCTACGAGGATTTCGACGCGGTGGTGAAGGTCCATCTCTATGGCGCCTTCAACACCAGCCGCGCGGCGGCCGATTATTTCCGCGAGCAAGAGGGCGGTGCTCTGGTGCACATGACCTCGACCTCGGGGCTGATCGGCAATCTGGCGCAGGCGAATTATTCGGCGGCAAAGCTGGGCATCGCGGCCTTCTCGAAATCGGTAGCGCTCGACCTGAAACGCTGGAACGTGCGGTCAAACTGCATCGCGCCCTTCGCCTGGAGCCGGATGATCTCGTCTATCAAGACAGACACCCCGGAACAGGTGGCACGGGTCGAAAAGATCAAGGAGATGACACCGGCCAAGGTTGCACCGATGGCCTGTTTCCTGATGAGCGACCGCGCGGCTGACGTGTCAGGACAAATCTTTGCGGTTCGCAAGAACGAGATCTTCCTGTTCAACCAGCCCCGCCCGGTGCGGTCGGTTCATTCCGATGATGGCTGGACCGCCGATGAAATCGCCGAGCGCGCCATTCCCGCGCTCAAATCACAGTTCACGCCGCTCGAAGTTTCGGCGGATGTCTTTTCGTGGGATCCGGTTTGATGGGAAAACGCAAAGAAAAAATCAGCTCCGACATTGCCTGGAGCACCTCTGACAAGATCAGCGTGCGTGGGCTCGATCTGCCCAACGAGATCCTGGGCCACATGAACCTCGGCGATCTGGCGTTTCTGCAGTTGACGGGTCGCAAGGCCACGCCCGAGGAAAGCCGCGTCTTTAACGCTATCGTCATTACCTTGGTCGAACATGGTATCACGCCCTCGGCCCTGGCGGCGCGGATGACCTATATGGGGGCGCCGGAATCGCTTCAGGCGGCTGTGGCGGCTGGCTTGTGCGGGCTGGGCACCGTCTTTGTCGGTTCTATGGAGGGTGCCTCGAAGATGCTTTACGAGGCACTGCCACAGGACAAGTTGGGCACCGGTGTCGATCTGGATGCGCTGGCCGTCGAGACGGTGGAAAAATTCCGCGCCCGCAAGATGATCGTGCCGGGGCTGGGCCATCCGGTGCACAAGCCGGTCGATCCGCGCACACCTCGCCTGTTCCAGATCGCTGCCGAGAACGGCAAGTCCGGTGAATACATCGAGTTGATCCAGAAAATTCAGGCCGTTGCCGAAGAAAAATCGGGTAAGATGCTGCCGATCAACGCCACCGGGGCGATCGGAGCGATCTGCTGTGAATTTGGCTTCCCCTGGAAGATCGTGCGGGGCTTTGGCGTCATGGCACGCGCCATCGGTCTGGTCGGTCATATCCTCGAAGAGAGCGAAAACCCGATTTCCTATGAGCTTTGGCAGCGTGCCGAGCAGGAAATTCTTGAAACGTCGGGTCCGGGAGCGAAGTAACCGATGCAGACGTCAGCCCCAGACACTCACACCGATCTGCGCGACGCCTTGCGCGCACTTTGCGCGCAGTTTCCGCCAGAGTATCATCGCAAGTTCGGCGAAGACGAAACCTACCCCGAGGAATTCGTCGATGCGCTGACCCGCGAGGGCTGGCTTGCCGCGATGATCCCAGAGGAATACGGTGGCTCGGGTCTGGGGTTGACCGAAGCCTCGATCATCATGGAGGAGGTGAACCGCTGCGGCGGAAACGCGGGCCATTGCCACGGGCAGATGTATAACATGGGCACGCTGCTGCGGCATGGTTCGGATGAGCAAAAGCAGAAATACCTGCCCGGCATCGCCAGCGGCGCGTTGCGCCTGCAATCCATGGCCGTGACCGAACCGACAACCGGGACCGACACCACCAAACTGAAGACCACCGCGGTCAAGAAAGGTGACCGGTATGAGATCAATGGCCAGAAGGTCTGGATCAGCCGTATCCAGCATTCCGACCTGATGATCCTGCTGGCACGCACCACGCCGCTGAGCGAGGTCAAGAAAAAGTCGCAGGGCCTGTCGATCTTTATGGTCGATCTGAAAGAGGCTATCGGCAACGGGATGGAGGTCCGCCCCATCGCCAATATGCCCGGCCACGAAACCAATGAAGTGTTTTTCGACAACCTGGAAATCCCCGCCGAGAACCTGATCGGCACCGAGGGGCGCGGGTTTTACCATATTCTTGACGGGTTGAACGCCGAACGGACCCTGATTGCGGCGGAATGTATCGGTGATGGATACTGGTTCGTCGACAAAGCCCGCGCCTATGCCGGTGACCGCGTGGTCTTTGACCGTCCCATCGGCCAGAACCAAGGCGTGCAATTCCCTATCGCCAGGTCTTATGTGAACATCGAGGCCGCCAATCTGATGCGCTTTGAAGCCTGCAGGCGGTTCGATGCTGGGCTGGATTGCGGAGCACAGGCGAATATGGCTAAGCTGCTGGCTTCGGAGGCCAGCTGGGAAGCGGCCAATGCCTGCATTCAGACCCATGGCGGCTTCGGTTTCGCACGGGAATACGATGTCGAGCGCAAGTTCCGCGAGGCGCGCCTCTATCAGGTCGCCCCGATCTCGACCAACCTGATCCTGTCATATGTCGGAGAACATATCCTCGGCATGCCAAGATCGTTCTGAAGGCTAGGATTATGGGTGAGATCGACCTTGACGCGCTGGCGCCCTGGCTGGGACGCACCGAGACTAAGGAAGATGTTCTGACGCACGGGCTGATCGACAAATTCCGCGCCACGCTCGGTCCGCATCTTTGGGATGGAGCGGGCGATGTCCCGCTGGGAATTCATTGGTGCCTTGCCCTTGATACCGTGCCAGCGACCGCCCTGTCAGAAGACGGCCATGCCGCGAGGGGTGGATTTCTGCCCCCTGTTCCGCTGCCCGCCCGCATGTGGGCTGGCGGCGATGTTACGCATATCGCGCCGCTGAAAATCGGCGAAACCATCACCCGACGCTCTTCGATCAGGGATATTGTGGCCAAGCAGGGCCGTAGTGGACCATTGGTCTTTGTGACCGTCGAACATGAGTATCTGAGTGGCAACCGGCTTTGTATCCGGGAGCAGCAAACGATCGTTTATCGTGAGATTTCCGCCCCCCGCACGGGCGAGAGCGCACCTGACGCGGGTGACCCCACCACGCTCAGATCGACCCTGACACCGGATCCTGTTCTGCTGTTTAGCTATTCGGCGCTGACGTTCAATGCCCATCGCATTCACTATGACCACATCTACGCCACCGAAACCGAAGCCTATTCCGGGCTTGTTGTCCATGGCCCCTTGCAAGCCACGCTACTTCTGAATCTGGCGGCGGATGCGTTGAAAACATCGCCTCACCGGTTTTCTTTTCGCGGACTCGCGCCACTCACCCTGCCCTGCGAATTGCAACTGCACAATGAAGAGACCGGCACCTCCGGGACAGTCTGGTGTCAGGATCAAAACGGTCTTCGAAGCTTTTCCGCAGAGTACGCGGCTGTCTGATCGTTTTTCTTCGGTAGCGAATTCAATTGTTGACCAAATTTTCTAACATCTGTTAGGAATGGCGGAGAAACTTGGTAAATAAACCAGGCAAACCTCTGAATTTAGAGGTGGGAGGAGGAACAATGCGAGGAAAACTCGTAACCAACGAAAAACCGTGCGGTCAGGCTATGCGCGCCTCCATGAGGTGTGGGGCAAAAGCACGGGCCGCAACATGACCACGAATAACGGGCACGTATCCTCACCGCTTGCGGTGCGTGGTGCAACTTTGAAATTTGGCGGTGTGACCGCGCTCGACGATGTGAGCATTTCTGTGGCCGACGATGAATTGCTTGCAATTATCGGACCGAACGGAGCCGGAAAAACATCACTTCTGAACGTGACTGCGGGCTTCTACCGTCCGCAGAAGGGCCGTGTCGAATTGTCCGGGCAGGACGTGACCGGCCTGCGTGTTGACCAGATCGCCCGGCGCGGTCTGGCGCGGACGTTTCAGGGCACCCATCTTTTTGCCGGGCAGACGGTGGTGGAAAACATTATGATCGGCCGCCACATGCTGATGAAATCGAATGTAGTCCAGGCCTTTTTCCAGTTCGGTCCCGTGATGCGCGAGGAATCGGAACATCGTGAAGCCGCAGAGGAGATCATCGATTTTCTCGAGATCGAGGCAATCCGCAACCGGCCCGTGGGCACGTTGGGGTATGGGTTGCGCAAGCGTGTCGATCTGGGCCGTGCATTGGCGCAGGAACCGTCGATCCTGCTGATGGATGAACCGATGGCCGGCATGAACTCGGAGGAAAAAGAAGACCTGGCGCGCTTCATTCTCGATGTGCGCGAGGCGCGCAAGATTCCGGTAGTTCTGGTGGAGCACGACATGGGCGTCGTGATGGACCTTGCCGACCGGATCGTGGTGCTGGATTTCGGGCGGGTCATCGCCGAAGGCACCCCGGAAGAAATCCAGAAGGACCCGGCTGTCATAAAGGCATATCTGGGGTAGCGGCATGGTCAAACAACGGACAGCAATGGTCTTTTCGGACCCAGCAGTGACACATAGCGAAACCCTGCCGCAGGTTTTGCTCGCGCGAGCGACATCCACACCGACCAACCTCGCCGAACGGCACAAGCGCCTGGGCATCTGGCGTGAATTCACCTGGGCCGATGTTCTTGACAGGGTTCGCGCCCTGGCTCTCGGGTTGGAGAACCTGGGCTTGTCGGCTGGCGAATCCGTCATGATGATTGGCGAAAACGAACCCGAACATTTCTGGGCTGAATACGCCGTCCAGTCGTTAGGCGGCAAAGTCCTGTCTGTCTATCCGGATCAAAACGCTGAAGAGATTCTGTATCTGGCCGAAGACTCGCAAACGCGGATTTTTCTGGCGCAGGATCAGGAGCAGGTCGATAAATGCATCGAGATTGCGGGCAAGTACTCGGGCGCCCTGGCGGTCGTTTACTGGGACGATTCCGGTCTGTGGGGCTATGATCATCCCCTGTTGCATTCGTTTGAAAGTGTGAGCGCGGCAGGGCGTCAGATCCACGCCAAGGAACCCGCCAGATTTGAAGAACACGTAAAACGTGGACGGGCGGACGATACCGCCTTGCTGTCCTATACCTCGGGTACCACGGGAAAACCCAAGGGCGTTGTCATCAGCCATCGCTACCTGTTCGACAATTGCTCGCGGGTGATGGGGGCAATCGAAATCGCGCCGGGCACCGAATACCTGACCTACATTTCGCCGGCCTGGGTCACGGAACAGATTTTCGGCCTGTCGATCGGTTTGATCGCGCCCATGGTCGTCAATTTCCCCGAAGGCCCTGAAGACGTACTGACCAACATTCGCGAACTGGCGGTCGACGCACTGGTGTTCAGCCCGCGCCAGTGGGAAAATCTCGCCTCCATCGTTCAGGCCCGGATGCTGGGGGCGGGCAAAATCCGCAATGCGATGTACAACTGGGGCATGAAGGTCGGCCACGACGTTTATGTGGAACGGCTGGAGGGGCGTAGCCCCAGCCTTGCCGCACGCCTGCAGCTTCCCTTTGCCGAAGCTCTGGTGCTGCATCACCTGCGCGACAATCTTGGCCTTGGTAAGGCCAAAAACGCAATGAGCGGCGGCGCCCTGATGGCACCTGACGTCTTTCGTATGTTCCACGCGATGGGGGTTAAGCTGCGCAACGTGTATGGCGCGACCGAAATCGGCCTTCTGACCGCGCATGTCGGCGAAAGCTATCAGCTGGAAACCAGCGGCAGCTGGATGCAAAGCAACACGAACTACGGCGAACCGCTGGAATACAGGGTCTCGGACGAAGGGGAGCTTCAGGTGCGTGGCGGATCGGGCTTCGGTGGCTATCACGGCAAGCCCGAAAAGACCGCAGAGGAATTGACCGAAGACGGTTGGTACAAGACCGGTGACGCGGTGTCGATGACCGACGACGGCGAGCTTTTGTTCTTTGACCGTGTCAAGGATATGCGCCGCCTGGCAAATGGGCACAGCTATCCGCCGCAATTCATCGAAACGCGGTTGCGGTATAGCCCCTTCATCAAGGATCTCATGACCTTGGGCGACGAAACCCGGAGCTTCGTCAGCGCGCTTATCAATATCGATATGGAAGTTCTCGGGCGTTGGGCGGAAGAGAACAAGATCAGCTTTTCGACCTACACCGATCTCTCGCAGAAACCCGAAGTTCTGGACCTTATCAAAGGCGAAGTGGCGCGCATCAATGCGCTCCTGCCCGAAGGCTCGCGCGTGGCACGTTTTGCGAATTTTCCCAAGGAACTCGACCCGGATGAAGGCGAGTTGACCCGCAGCCGAAAGCTTCGCCGGGCCTTTCTGGAGGAACGGTATGCCAAGCTCGTCGAGGCGATCTATGCTGGCGATGACGAGACAGATCTCGAAATCGCTGTGACCTATCAGGACGGCCGTCAAGGCGTTCTCAAGACCACGGTTCGCGTGTCGGATGTTGAAAACGCATCGAAGGCTGCCAAGCGGCAGTCCAAATCTTAAAGGAGGTCGGCGACAATGGTCTATTTCATCAATGACATCATTACCGGGGCTTTGATCGGCCTTCTGTATTCGCTGGTGGCCATGGGCTTTGTTGTGATTTACCGCGCCAGCAAGGTGTTCAACTTCGCGCAGGGCGAGCTTGTGATCATCGGCGGGTTCATCGTCTGGTTCACAACGATGCAAGCGGGGCTTAGCCTTTGGTTGTCGATACCCCTTTCGCTGGTTCTGGCCGGGCTGGTCGGGTACGCAATCGAACGGATTTTCCTGACAAAGCTGATCGGTGAATCGGTTTTCTCGATGGTCATGGTCACCGTCGGCCTTTTGATCCTGCTGCGCGGTTTGGTGCTGCTTGTGTTCGGTCCCGCGGTAAGACCCTTCCCGATCATTTTTCCGCTGAAACCCTTGTTCCTCGGCGATATGTTGATCCCGATGAACCTCCTGATAGGTGGGATCATCACCATTGTCGCGGCCGTCGGCCTGTCGTGGTTCTTCAACCGGACCCGGTCCGGCCTCCGTATGACCGCTGTGGCGGAGGACCACGTCGTAGCTTCCTCGATGGGCATTTCGGTGAAAGGCTCGATTGCCGTTGCCTGGGTTCTCGGGGCAATCCTGTCCACAATTGGTGCGATGATCTTTCTCAGCGGCAAATCGCTGACCTTCCTGGCCTCGGATATCGGGTTCGCGGCCCTGCCGGTGGCGCTCTTTGCCGGGCTGGAATCCATCGGCGGGCTTATCTTGGCAGGAATAATCATCGGCATCGCGCAGAGCTTGACCACCAACTACCTTGATCCGTTGATCGGTGGCTCGCTCGGCAGTGTCGTTCCATATATCATAATGCTTGCCATTCTGCTGATCCGGCCGACCGGCCTGTTCGGCTGGCGCACAATCGAACGGGTGTAATCCATGGATCCTTCTGGCGTATTCCCGACAAGCTATCGCAGTGACAGACGTTTGATCCGAACGCGCTGGCAGTTTCTGGCCCTCGTCGTATTCATGGCTCTACTGCTGTTGGCGCCTTACCTGGTGAGCAGCCGTATCATCGCTATCCTGAATATGATGATGATCAGCGCCGTCATCGCCGTCGGGCTTCAGATCTGCACCGGCTATGCGGGCCAGATCAACCTGGGTCAGGCGGCGTTCATGGGGGTCGGCGCCTATACGGCCTCGATACTGGCCTCGAAGACCGGCCTTACGTTTCTGCTGACCATTCCTCTGGCCGGGCTCTCGGCTGCGCTGTTCGGCTTTCTCTTTGGCTTGACCGCGGCGCGGATCAAGGGGTTCTATCTGGCACTGACCACGATTGCAGCTCAGTTCCTGTTCCACTTTGCCGTATTGAACCTGCCGTCAACCTGGCTGGGTGGGTCGAACGGTATCACCGTGCCCCCGGCCGAGCTTTTCGGGCTGCGATTTGTCAGCGAATCTTCGCAGTTCTATCTGAATTTCGCCGTGACCGCGATCATGGTGGCGGGCGCGTTCGGGATCGTTCGGTCACGCTTCGGCCGTGCCTTCGTGGCGGTCAGGGATGATGACGTGGCCGCGGGTATAATGGGGATCAATGTCGCGGCCACAAAGGCAAATGCCTTCCTGATCGGCGCTTTCTATGCGGGCGTCGGCGGGGCGCTTTGGGCCTATCTGATCCGCTTCGTGGGGGTAGACCAGTTCACCCTGTTTCACTCGATCTTCTTCGTCGCGATGATCATCGTCGGCGGGATGGGTTCAATCGTGGGGGCCCTGATCGGCGTCTTCATTATCCGCATCATCCAGGAAATTATCGCGACGGTCGGCCCCAATATCGCCGACTCGGTATCATTCCTTGGCGGTGACATCGTGTTCGCTGGCATGAATGTCGTTCTTGGCGGCGTGATCGCATTGTTTATGATCCTCGAACCCAAGGGGCTGATGCACCGCTGGAACATCCTGAAGTCGTCATACCGTATCTGGCCGTTTCCTTACTGAGAAATAGAGCGGCTCTAAACCTGGGAGGAAGAATATGACTTACCAATCGAATCGAGGTCTTCGCGGCTTACTGGCAGCGGCTGCCTTGGCGGCCGCGGCGACCATGCCTTTGAAGGCGCAGGCCGAAGAGACCTATAATCTCGCCCTGCTGTCGGACTTTTCCGGCCCTTATGCTGACATCATGCCCATCCTGGCAGGCGGACGCGAAGCTGTGTTCACCTGGTGGAATGAAACCCGCGGCAAGGAACTTGGCGTCACGCTGAACTACAAAAACTACGAAACCCGCTATGACGCGGCACAGGTGGCAAGTCTCTGGCCCGGGATCAAATCGGAACTGGACCCGATTGCGGTTGTCGGCCTCGGCGGGCCTGACGTCGCGGCCCTTTCCGAACGCCTGCCGGAAGACAAAATCCCGATGTTCATGGCCACAGCGGCCTACGGTTTTGCCTGGCAACCGGATGCCTGGATTTTCAACCCACGCCCGACCTATTCGCACGAAAGTGTCGGCTTTCTGAACTGGATGCGTGAACAGCGCGGAGGAGACGAACCGCTCAAGGTTGCGATCCTCGCCTCCGAAGCATCGCCTGCCTATGTCGACATGGCAAAGGGCCTTGAACTCTATGCCGAAGAGCACCCCGAGGAGATCGACCTCGTCGAGGTCATCTATACCGAAGTTCAACCCACCGATCTGACGGGGCAAATGCGCCGCGTTGTACGAGCCGGGGCCGAGGCGCTGGTAATCCAAACTAACACCTCTATCGTGGTTGCCGCGAAACGTGGGCTGCAGGCCAACGGGGCGAACATCCCGATCATGATGAGTTCGCATAACGGGCTTCCAGCCTCGGGTGGCGCGCTTGGCGGGCTTGAGCAAATGGAGGGGGACTTTGAAGCCTACGGCATGGCGATTGCGGCCGATGAGGACACTCCCGCGCGACAATTCTACGAGACATTGGTTGCCGATTACGGACTCGAAGCACCTTGGAACGTCGTGACCGCAATGGGCGTATCTCAGGGTCTCTATACCGTGACCGTGATCGATCACGCGATCGAGGCGAACGGCGCCGAGGGCCTGACCGGAGAGATGGTACGTGAGGCGCTTTTTGCCAAACCGATCACCACCGAAGAAACCCATGGGTTCCTGCCGACCTTGTCCTTTACGCCAGAAGCACCGTTCCCATTGGAAGGCCTCAAAGTGAATGTGGGCACCGTCAAAGATGGGAAAATCACCATCGCGGCAACGGGTGTCGACGTTCCGCAAGTTGAGAAATGGTGAATTAATCCGGGCGCCGCAGTCGCGGCGCCCGTTCTGATCCTTAGCCCCGGGCAATATGACCATGCTGGAACTCAACAACGTAGAGGTGACATATTCCGACGTCATCCTGGCGCTCAAAGGCGTGTCCATGACAGTCCGTGCGGGACAATGTGTTGCTCTGCTCGGTGGCAATGGCGCAGGAAAAAGCACGACGCTTAAAGCCATCTCGGGAACGCTCAAATCCGAGGATGGAACCGTTTCGGCGGGGTCCATCGTTCTGGACGGAACTCCCATTCAGAACATGGAAGCCTCGGAAGTCGTGAAGAACGGTCTCATCCATGTGATGGAAGGGCGGCGCGTTTTGCGGCATCTGACGTCAGAGCAAAACCTGATCGTCGGCGGGCACATGGTGCCCAACTCCGCCGAGCTGAAAAAGCGCCTGGACCATGTTTACACCTTGATGCCCCGGCTTGCGGACCTGCGCAACCGCACCTCTGGCTTCATGTCTGGTGGCGAACAACAACTGCTGCTGATCGGCCGGGCCATGATGGCCAGCCCCAAGATCATCGCGATCGACGAACCGTCGTTGGGATTGGCCCCGATGATGATCCGGGATGTTTATGAAGTGCTCAAGCAGCTCAAGTCAGAAGGCACGACCTTCTTCCTGGTCGAACAAAACAGCGCCGCGGCGCTATCGATCGCCGACTATGCCTATGTGATGGAGAACGGCCGGATCGTGATGGACGGCCCTGCCGACAAGCTTGCTGACAACGAGGACATCAAGGAATTCTATCTCGGCGTCACCGCATCGGGCGAGCGCAAAAGCTATCGAGATATCAAACACTATCGCCGCCGGAAGAGATGGCTGGGATAGAAAGGAACGAAGATGAGTAACCTGCTTTCCATCAAAGGTCGTACCGCATTTGTAACCGGAGCGGGGCAAGGCGTTGGTCGGCAAGCCGCGCTTTATCTGGCGGAACACGGAGCCGGTGCCATCGTTGTCAACGATTTTCACGCCGAACGGGCCGAAAGCGTTGCCGCGGAAGTGGAGGCAGCGGGTGCAAAGGCTCTGCCACTCGCCTTCGACGTCTCGGATTTCGACGCGGTTGGCGCGGCGTTTGCCGAAACGCAGACCACATTTGGCGGCGTGGATATTCTGGTCAACAATGCGGGCAACGCCGGGCCGACATCGCGGCTCGACGATCTGGTCCCTTTTTGGGAATCCGATCCCGACGAATGGCGCCGCTGGATGGCCACCAATTTCGATGGGGTGCTGAACTGCACCCGTCACGCCATGCCGTTGATGGTTAACAGTGGCTATGGGCGCATTGTGACCGTCATTTCCGACGCCGGCCGTGTCGGTGAACCGCATCTGGCGGTTTATTCCGGGGCCAAGGCCGGTGCGGCCGGCTTCATGCGGGCAATTGCAAAGGCCGGCGGCCGGTTCGGGATCACCGCGAATTGCGTCGCCTTGGGGGGCACAAGAACTCCGGCTGTCGCCGACCTGATCCCGGATGCAGAGACCGAGAAGCGGGCATTGTCGCAGTACGTGATCCGCCGTCTGGGCGAGCCGGAAGACCCCGCCGGAATGATCCTGTTCCTCTGCTCGGATGCTGCCAGCTGGATCACCGGTCAAACCTATCCGGTGAATGGCGGGTATTCTTTTGCCTGCTAGAGCCGCCATCGGACGGCTGCCGCCTCTAGTTGGAGCTGTCCGAAAAAACGCTGTCATTATCTGCCCCGAGCTCGGGGGGCAGATCCGGTATCGCGGTTTCGAAACCATCGAATTTCAACGGCTGGACAATAAAAGTCTCGGCCTTGCCGCCGTCATGCGTAATCTTGCGCAGCAGCTGGCGCGCACGCACATGGGGGTCGTCCAACGTTTCGACCAGGGAATTGACCGGACCCCATGGCACCCCCGCCTTATCCAGAAGGTCGCCCCATTCGGCGCGCGTCTTGTTGACCAAAATCGCCGCGATTTCTTCGCGCAGCGCGGCCTTGCGGGCGACACGGTCGCGGCCTGTCAACGGCGCAAGATCCGCCCTGTTGATCACATCGCAGAACGGTTTCCAGAACCAGTCCTCATGCGCGATGGACAAGGTCAAGAGCTTGCCGTCTTTGCAGGTGAACACGCCATAGCCCGGCTCGGCGATAAATTCGCCCAGCGGTGTTCCATTGGCGGCGGGAACGAGGAATGCGGTCAACATCGAAACCACCGCATCCGACATGGACACGTCCACGTAACGCCCCTGCCCTGTGCGCTGGCTCGACACCACCGCCGACAGGATTGCGATCGCCGCGAACAACGCCGCGCCAACATCCGCAAGGGGGATCGGCGGCACAGGGCCGGGCTGCTTTGCATCGGCCTGATCGGCCAGCAAACCGCCAACCCCTTCATAGCTCAGGTCATGGCCAGCCCTGTCACGATAGGGGCCGTCCTGCCCGTAACCCGAAATCGATACATAAACCAGCCGCGAGTTGACACGACGCATGTCCTCGAAACCGGCACCCAAGGCCGCAAGCTTGCCAGGGCGGAACCCTTCGACGATGACATCCGATTCCTTGGCCAGTTCGCGAAACCGTGCCAGCCCCTCGGCCGATTTCAGATCCAACGCAACGCTGCGCTTGCCTCGGTTCAGTGCCCGGAACAAGGGCGGAAATTGCCGGGCCGGATCGCCGACACCCGGTCGTTCGATCATGATCACCTCGGCTCCCATGTCGGACAACAGCATTGTGGCATAGGGACCGGGAAACTGTTCGGCAAGGCTGAGAATTTTCAGGCCGGCCAGGGGTGTAGTGCTCATATCAATCTCCAGCTCTTTTGTTTTCCACGTGCGGGTCCGCCCGAGTGCAGCGCAAATCGCCGCAAAAGACAAGGCGAAAAACCAATAATATGTATAATTATCAGGAGCTTAGCATGAGTGAAGCAAAGCAGACGCTATTCGTTGAGCGGGTCGAAAAAACTGAATGGATTACCTTCCAGCGCACCGAACAGCTCAACGCAATGTCAACGCAGATGCTGCGCGAGATGGCGGCAGCACTGGAATCGGCGCTGGCCGACGATGGGGTGCGTACAATTGTCCTGACCGGCTCTGGCCGGGCATTCTGCGCCGGTGCCGATCTGAAAGAAGTTGCTGGCGCCAAACATGCACCAGGCGAGCCGGATCTTCTGGATCTTGTCGATCACACGTTTGGGCTGATGCGACATGGCCCGAAACCGGTGATCGCCGCAGTGAACGGGCTGGCGATGGCGGGCGGTTTGGAAATGGTGATGGCCTGCGATCTGGTCTTTGCCGCCGAAAGCGCGCAACTGGGCGACGCACATTCCAACTTTGGCGTCTTTCCCGGGGCCGGCGGTGCGGCGATCCTGCCGCGTAGGATTGGCCTGAACCGCGCGAAATACCTGCTGTTCTCGGGCGAGAACGTTTCGGCACGGGACATGATGGACTGGGGACTGGTGAACAAGGTCGTCGCGGACGAAGACCTGCGACAAGCGGTGCAGGCCTTTACCGACAGGCTGGCAGAAAAAAGCCCGGCGGTCTTACGCCGCATGAAGACGGTTGCCAATCGGTCGCTGGACGTGGACGAAACCGCCGCGCTTTCCGAAGAGATGCTGAACCTGCGCGCGCACATGCGATCCTGGGACATGCACGAGGGTCTGTCGGCGTTCAATGAAAAACGAAAACCGCAGTTTCGCGGATACTAGGTCAGGAGGACAAACGATGCAGGACATTTACATCGTTGGCGTCGGGATGACGCCGTTCGGAAAGTTCCGGGACAAAACCATCAAGGACATGACCGGCGAGGCCGTCGCCGCCGCGCTTTCCGATGCCCGAGTGACGGCAGATCGTATCGACGGCGCATTCTTCTCGAACGCGGTGCAGGGCCACATGGAGGGCCAGCACATGATCCGCGGCGAAATCGCGCTGCGTGAAATGGGCATTCAGGGCATTCCGGTGGTGAATGTCGAAAACGCCTGCGCCAGCGCCTCGACCGGGTTCAAACTGGCAGTCGATTTCCTCAAGGCCGGCAATGGCGACTGCTGTCTCGCCGTGGGCGCCGAAAAGATGTATTCTGACGACCGTGCGTTGATGTTTTCGGCCTTCGACAGCGGCTGGGACGTCAGCAACAGCGAAGAGGTCGCGCAACGGCTGGCCGATCTGGGTGCAGGGGTCGAGGAACCCGAAGGATCGAAATCGCCCAAGCCCTACAGCGTGTTCATGGATGTCTACGCAGGCTTCGCCCGGCTGCACATGAAGACCTTTGGCACAACTCAGGAACAGTTCGCCGCCGTCGCCGCCAAGAACCATGCGCATTCCGTGCATAATCCACTGGCGCAATACCGAGAAGCCATGAGCGTCGATCAGGTATTGGCCGCGCCGCCGATCACCTATCCGCTGACCCTGCCGATGTGCGCCCCGATCTCGGACGGGGCCGCTGCGGCCGTTTTATGCACCGGCGAGGGGATAAAACGTCTGGGCCTAGATCCCGCGCGCGCGATCAAGGTCAAGGCCGCGATCCTGCGCTCGGGCACCGATCGTCCGCCGGAAGATTACAAGAACCACCTGACCCGGCTTGCCGCGCTTGAGGCCTATGAACAGGCCGGGATCGGCCCCGAGGATATATCGGTGGCCGAAGTGCATGACGCCACGGCCGTGGGCGAAGTGATCCAGATCGAGAACCTCGGATTTGTCGAATTCGGCGAGGGCGGTCCCGCCAGTCTGCGCGGCGAGACAAAGATCGGCGGACGCATTCCGGTGAACCCCTCGGGCGGGTTGGAATCCAAGGGCCACCCGGTCGGTGCCACAGGGATAGGGCAGGTTTTCGAACTGGTCACGCAACTGCGCGGCGAAGCTGGCGCGCGCCAGGTCGAAGGGGCAAAGAATGCCATCGCCGAAAACGGCGGGGGGTTGCACGGGGTAGAAGAAGCGGCCGCCTGCGTCATCATTCTGGGCCGTTGAAACAAGGAGACGAACCATGGAAAACGTGATCGCCGCCGCTCAGGCAATCTATACAGATGAGCAACGCATGTTGCTGGAAAACTTCCGCAAGATGGCCGAGGCAGAGTTCGCGCCGCTGGCCGAGAAATACGAGAACCTCGGCCACCCCCCCGATGCGAAAACCCTGAAGTCCCTGTTCGCCAAGGTCGAGGAATTCGGGCTGATCAGCGGCCTGATCCCCGAAGAGGAAGGCGGTGCCGGAATCGACCGCATGACCTATGGCATCCTATACGAGGAACTGGCCCGGATATGGGCCGATCTGGCAATCGCGGTGCTGATTCAGGGTCATGCCGTGTTCGCGGTCAACCTCTTGGGAAATGTGGCGCAGAAAGAGGCCTATCTGAAGCCGCTCCTGCGCAGCGAACGGATCTGTGCCACCTGTATTTCCGAACCAGAGGTCGGTTCGAACGTACGCGAGGTCAAGACACGTGCGGACCGAGAGGGCGATAAGATTTTCGTCACTGGCCAGAAGCTCTGGATTTCCAATGGGGCCCAGTCGGATTTCGCCATCGTTGTCTGCAATCTGGACGACGGTATTTCCATGGTCATCGTCGACCGCGACACCGGCAACTATGAGAGCCGCGAATTGCGCAAGATGGGACTTGTCGGTGCATCGACCTGTGAATTGTTTTTCGACCGGGCGGAAACCACCGCCGAGCATGTTCTGGGTAATGCAGGCGGCGGCCTGTTCCAGACGTTGAAACTGTTTGAGAGCGCGCGTGTGTTTGTTGGCCTGACCAGCATCGGCATTGGTCAGGCGGCATTGGAATGTGCGGTCAAATATGCCCAGGAACGCGAGCAGCATGGCAAGCCGATTGGCGGGCACCAGTTGATTCAAGGCTACCTGGCCGACATGGCCACGCACCTGGATGCCGCGCGCCTGTTGTGCCAGCGCGGGCTGCAACTTCTGGACCTGGGCGTGCGCTGTGACACCCAGACCTCGATGGCGAAATGGTATGCAACCGAAATGGCCGTCGAAATCGCCGGCAAAGCGGTGCAGATCCACGGCGGCAACGGCATCACCAAAGAGTTCGACGTTGAACGGCACTTCCGCAATGCAAAGGTCATGCCGATTCCCGATGGCACCACCGAAATCCAAAAACTGGTCATCGGGCGCAACCTGACCGGGCTTAACGCGTTCTGAAATCGTGACTCTAAGAATTGCGGCCGGGGATTCCCGGTCGCCTTATCGTAGGCCCCCGGTCCGGGGGGGGCGGCCAACGGATCATGCCCCAACCGGCGCTGCGGGACGCGTTTGATCAATGCCTGTCCCGCGTCAGTGGCAAAAAACTCACGGTTCAGGTCGGTTTCGATATAACCGGGGCAGATGGCATTCACCCGGATGCCATGCCGCGCCCATTCAAGCGCCAGAGACCGGGTCAGTTGAATCAGCCCTTCCTTGGACGCGGCATAGGCGGACACATGGCTGGCCACCCGTGTGCCCAGAAACGAGGCGACATTGACGATACAGCCCCCGCGTCCGGCATCAATCATCGCTTTGGCGGCGATACGTGCGACATGAAATGCGCCCTTGAGATTTGTGTCTATGATCGCGTCGATTTCGGCCGGCCCGTGTTCCAATGCGGGAAGAGATGCCGTCGTTCCGGCATTGTTGATGACAGTGTCAAAGACCCGTCCCTTCAGCGCGGCTTCCACCGACTTCGGGTCCGCCACGTCCATCTCTATCACATCGGCCTGCCCCCCTTCCGCCGCTATCTTTGCGGAAAGCTCAGACAAGCGGGCGACGCGGCGGGCGGCCAATGTGACGTCGACATCCTGCCCCGCCAGCAGTTCGGCGAAATGCTCGCCCAATCCCGAAGATCTGGCGGACGACTATCAATTCATCCCGGGCCAGTACGTCACGCTGCGCCGTGCCGATGATATCGATGGTGTGCGGCGATGCTATTCGGTCAGCTCCGGCCGAGACGATGGCGAGTTGCGCGTTCTGGTCAAGCTGCTGGAAGGCGGAGCGTTTTCCTCTTTCGTTCATAGCGAACTGCCACCGGGCACCGAACTTGATGTCATGACGCCCGAAGGCACATTCGGATCAAAGATACGACAAGGCGGACCACGCACCTATCTCGCCCTGGCCCCGGGCAGTGGAACTACTCCAATCATTTCGATCATCCGCTCGGTGCTTGCCACCGAGGCCGGGGCCAACTTCATCCTTTTTTACGGCAGTCGAACGCTAAGTTCCATCATCTTCCGCGACGAATTGAACGATCTCAAGGATACCTATCCCGGACGGTTCTCTCTTTTTCATACACTGACGCGCGAAGGCACCGATTCCCCACTATTCTCGGGCCGGCTTGATGCGGAAAAGCTGCGCAAGTTCTCCGGTGCCCTGTTCGCTCCGGCAGAAATAGAAGATGCTTTTCTTTGCGGCCCCGCCGAGATGATTCAGGAACTCAAGACCGCGCTCCGCGACCTAGGCGTTGAAGAGAACCGTTTTCATGACGAGCTGTTCGCTCCCGCCGATGCTGACAATACCGCCACCGTCACGCTTGCGCCGCTTACGGCGGAAGCCGCCACTGGAGAAGGAGTTCAGGTCACGGCGATCCATGATGGCACCGCCCGCAGCTTTGTGATGACACCTGATCAGGAAAGCGTGGTCTCCGCCGCCGCAGCAGGTATCGAACTACCCTATTGCTGCAAGGGCGCAATGTGTTCCACCTGCCGCGCCAAAGTTATCGAAGGCGAGGCAGAGATGACGCTGAACTATGCTTTGGAGCCTTGGTAGTTGAAGGAGAACTTTGTCCTGACCTGCCAGGCCCGTCCGAAAACCAAAAAACTGACAGTCGATTTCGACCACGTTTGACCTGTGCCGCTTTCCGCGACACCCCACGGGCGCGCGGGGCCGGGATCCCCAAGACCTTCGCCAAGTTGAAAGTCTTGGGTCCACGAAAACCCGCGTGCCAGTGTCGGCTAAAAGGTCGGATTCAGGCAAAGCGCACAGAACCCGATCTCAGCGGTCTTTTTGGTTGACGATCAGTTCTGCATTTTCGGGTAGTTCCGAAACAATGTTCACCTCGTCAGCACGAATTCGTGCATGCAGTTTGAAGGTATCAGCGGCGGCTGCTTCTGCGGCGGAAGCGTCGGCACCGTCTTCCAGCACAAGCGAGAGGCGGATCATGTCGCGATCGTTCTCGCGCGTTACCACGGCCTGCGCGGCCTTTGCGCCCGGCGTGCCGATGACAACTTCTTCAACCACGCGCGGATAAACGAAAATCTCGCGCACTTTGACCGCTGCCCCGACCCGTCCCTGCAATGCTGAAATCCGGCTGACGGTGCCATCCGCGTTGCTTTCCAGGGCAAAGGCGCTGTCGCCGGTGCCGAACCGGATCATCGGCCAGGTGGCATCGCGCGCGGTCACGACAACCTCGCCAGGTTCGCCATGAGCGACCTGTTCGCCGCTGACCGGATCGCAGATCTGCACCACGCGGTCGGGATGAACCAGGTAGCCTTCGCCGCCATCCTCATAGGCGACAAGGCCCAGATCGGCGGTGGCATAGGCGGCCCAGGTGGACACGCCGTATTCGGCCTCGATCCGGCGGCGCTTGGCCATCCAGTCGCCCATCTCACCGCCGAGGAAGGCTGTCTTCACCTTCCATGCGTCGCGGCCATAGGTTTCGATCACCTTGTCCGCCAGCGTCAGGAAAAACGCGGTCGAAGCGCAGATCGAAGTCACGCCGGTTTCGGCGATGATCTGTGCCTGAAGCTCCGTATTGCCGACGCCTCCGGGGATCACCGTGGCGCCTGCGGCCTGTGCCGCTTCGTCGAACAAAAGCCCCGCGGGCACCAGATGATACATCCAGGTGTTCAGGATGATATCCCCCGGCCCCACGCCTGCCGCCTTGAACAGCCGGTCAAGGCCGTGGCCGCCACCGTCCGAAAGGGCCGGTTCGAAAATCGGGCCGGGGGACACGTAGATCCGCCCGACATCCTTCAGATCCGAGGCCAGGAACCCGCCAAAGGGCGGGTTCTCGCGCTGGATCTTCAGAAGCTCTTCTTTTTTCATCACTGGAAGACGCGAGAGGTCCGCCACCGATGTGACAGCTGCCGGATCGAATCCGGCAGCCGTAAATCGCGATTTCAGGCCAGGAGCTTTTTCGGCCGCAGCGGCATAGGCTTGAGCTATATCTTTGTAGATATCATCAGACATTTCCATGCCTCCTCGTCCAATCGGGCGTTAAAGCGGGCAGTCCTTACGGAAGTTCGGCGCGCGCTTCTCGCGGTGCGACAACACACCTTCCTTGACGTCCTCGCTCATGAAGCCAAGCATCTCCAGCGCGGTCGACGCATCAAAGATCGGCCCGGCCTGGCGCAGCCAGTTGTTCAGCGAATACTTGGTCCAGCGAATCGCGCTTTGCGAGCCGTTGGCCAGTTCGACGGCTGTATCCAGCGCGATCTGCTGCAGCTCGTCATCCTCGACGCACATTGATACCAGACCGATACGCTCGGCCTCTTCGCCCGACACCGGCTTGCAGGTCATCAGATAGTATTTCGCCTTGGCCATCGAGGTCAGCAGCGGCCAGATAATCGCCGCGACGTCACCGGCGGCAACACCAAGGCGGGGATGACCATCGACAATCTTGGCCTTCTTTCCGGCGATCGAGATGTCGGCCAGGATGGCAACCACAAGGCCTGCGCCGGCCGCAGGGCCATTGATCGCGGAAATGATCGGCTTGTTGCAGTTGATGATGTTATAGACGAGATCCTTGGCTTCTTTCCACGTCTTCATGATCTCGTGCGAATTGCCAATCATGTTTTCGATCAGGCTGAAATCACCCCCGGCGGAAAATGCCTTGCCCGCACCGGTCACGATGACCGAATTGATGTCTGGGTCACGGTCGATATCGATCCACATGTCCGTCATCTGAGTGTGGGTTTCGGCATCGACCGAGTTGAATGTCTCGGGCCGGTCGAACGTGATGCGCAGGACGCGATCCGCCGGGTAGTCAAATTTCAGTTTATCGTATTTTGCATAACGATCCGACATGGTTCTATTTCCTCCGTGGGGTATTGAGTCAGCCAGGCAGTCCCAGGACGGCCTTGGACAGGATGTTTCTTTGGATTTCGTTCGATCCACCGTAGATCGTGGTAGGTCTGGCCTTGTAGAAACTCGCCAGAACATCGACACTTACGTTGCCGACCTGAAGCGGCCCGATGGAGCCGCCATCGGGACCGGCTGCTTCGATCATCAGCTCGGTGATGCGCTGGAAGCATTCAGTCACCCAAATCTTCAGCATGGACACATCCGCACCGAGCGTCTCGCCACGTTTGAGCTGATCTGCAAAACGGGCATAAAGCGCGGCATGATCTTCCACATCCAGTGCCGCCTGGGCAAAGCGGTCACGGAACACCGGATCGTCAAACGCGCCACGGCCACGGGCAAAGCTTTCAAGCTGTCCCAGAGCGTTCTGGGCCAGACTTGGCGAACCGATGAAAATGCGTTCGAAGCTCAAGAGAGCCTTGGCCATCGTCCAACCCTTGTTCAGCTCGCCCACGAGGTTCTCGCGGGGCGTCCGTGCATTGTCAAAGAAGACCTCGCAAAACTCGGTCTCGCCCGACAGGGTCGTGATGGTGCGCACCTCGACTCCGGGTTGATCCATCGGAGCGAGCAGGAAACTGATGCCCTGCTGTTTCTTCGGCGCATCGGGATCGGAGCGCACCAGCATGAAAATATGCGTGGCGTCATGCGCCATCGTGGTCCAGATCTTCTGTCCGTTGATGACAAAGTCGTCGCCGTCAATCTCTGCGCGTGTGCGCAGGTTCGCCAGATCGGACCCGGCGCCGGGTTCCGAATAGCCCTGACACCAGATATCTTCGCAACTCAGGATACGCGGCAGCCAGTAATCTTTTTGTTCCTGGGTGCCGAATTTGATGATCAGCGGCCCGACCATCTGCACGCCCATGTCGCGGCCGCGATTGACGCCCCAGCGCTGCTGCTCTTCGTAAAAGATCAGCAACTTGGCGGCGTTCAGCCCCATACCGCCGAATTCAGCGGGCCAGGCTGGCGCGACCCAGCCCTTGGCGTGAAGCTTGCGGTGCCAATGTTCGATCTCGGCGAACTTCGGTCGGTGCGGCAGGTGACGCAGCTCCTCGGGATATTCCGCCTCGAAGAACTGGCGCACTTCTTTGCGGAACTCTGCATCGGTCATAGCGTTCCAGTCGGTCATTGTGCTGCCCCCTCTGCTTCGCGTGCCTCGAACCATATCCGCCTGTGATAGGCATCGTCGCCCAACCAGGCCGACAGCACCAGCGCCCGGTTCAGGTAGAGCCCGATATCGAACTCATCCGTGTACCCGACGGCCCCGTGCAGCTGGATGGCGTCGCGGGTGATTTTCTTGGCGGCCGTGACGGCGCGCGCTTTGGCGCGGCTGGCAATCGGGGCCCGAACCTTCGGATCGGTTTCGCTGTCCATCTGCGCAAGCGCCTCCCGCACTCCGGCCTGCGCGACCTCGCACATCACGTTGAGGTCGACGGCACGGTGCTGGATGACCTGGAATGATCCGATCGGCTTGTCGAACTGCTCCCGCGTCTTGATGTAGTCGAGCGTGATCTCGAAGGCGCGCTCGCTCAGGCCGACAAGCTCGGCCGCGGCAAGCGCCGTTGCATCGGCGACAGCCTCGGCCAGTGCAGTGAGAACCGCACCGCTGCTGGCCAATTCCGCGGCCGGAGTTCCCGAAAACGAAAGCTCGCCCAGAGAGCTGCCATCCGCCTGCGTCCGCTTGTCGATGACAAGCCCCTGCGCGTCTGCCTCAGCCAGAACCAGAACCGGACCATCATCCTGTTCGGCCACGACAAGGAACCCGTGCGAACCGATCGCACCGACGACCCAGGCCTTGCTACCGGTCAGCTTTCCGTCCGCGTATCGGCAGGTCGCATCGGCAGGCGCCCCGTCGGGGCCGCGTTCCTGCCAGGCAACCGCCAATGAAATTTCGCCGCCGATGAGCTGTGCCATCTTCGGATGATCCGGACAAAGGCGGCGCAGAAGGCCGAGGCTCAGACCGATCGTCGACACGACCGGTTCCGGGGCAATCACACGGCCGACTTCCTCGGCGATGACACCCCCGGCGGCTAGGCCCATGCCAAGCCCGCCCTGATCTTCGGGCACCGCCACGCCGAAAACACCGGCCTCGGCCAGTTCCCGGACCATCTCCGGATCGAAACCGCCCCCGGCATCACGGAGTTGTCGGGCTCTGTCACTTCCGCCCGCCCGTTCAAACAACGTGCGCACGCTCTCGCGCAACAGGCGAAGGTCTTCTTGTTCGCTGGAAAGGATATCAGTTTGTGTCATTTTGTTTTCGCTGGATCATCACGGGGGTGTCGGTCGAAAAAACGACCTCGCCCTCGGGGTTTCTGGCGCTGAGCGTATAGTGCAAAACACCTCTGTCGGGCTTGCTTTTTGACGGTGTGACCGAGTTGACCGTCAGTTCGACATCAAGGGGTTCGTTCGGGTGCACAGGCCGCAGCCAGCGCAAATTGTCAAAGCCCATGCCGCCGATATTGGCAACATCGACCATCATCTCGGTCATGACCGGCTTGAACACCTCAAGCATGGTCTGAAAGCCCGAGGCGATCAGGCTGCCATGTATGGCGGTTGCATAGTCTTCATCGGTGTGCAGCCGCTGCGGATCCCATTCCTTGGCAAAGGCCTTTATTGAATCCGCGCTCATCGGAGCGCTGCGAAAGCGATAGACTTGGCCCGGCGAGAAGTCTTCCAGATACCTCAAGAGGCACCCTCCTTTGCGAAACCGTCATCGTATCCGCTCGCATCCTTGGATATTCGGATGCGGTTGAATTCTTCCAGCTTCGGATAGGTTTGCTTGAACGCCACCAGGAACTCACCCATCGGCGCGTCGAAATAGAGACCACGGTCGTTCACATATTCCATGTGCCGGTGATTCTGTTCGTCGAACTCATGAAAGAGCGCGTCGTGATAGCCGTCGAAGACCAGGGGTTTGACCCCGAATCTTTCACACAGTTCCATGTTGAATGCAGGTGTCACCTTGTAGGCCTCATTCCCCAACCACAGCTGAACATAGCCGTGGTAGATAAAGAGATCGGTCCCCATCAACTCCTGCAACTTGGGTGTATTCAGGTGGTTGCGCACATCCGCGAACCCCAGAGCGGCAGGGATACCCACAGCACGCAAACAAGCCGCCAGAAGAATTGCCTTGGGAACGCAAAACGCCGCTTCCGCCCCAGCGATACGGCTGGCACGGTAAGAGTCCTCATCCAGCGCAAAACAATAGGGATCATAGCGAATATCGTCGCGCACCGCTTCGAACAGGCGGATCGCCTTATCTCGATTGGTTGCGCCCACAGGAAGATCACGCAAAGCCGATGTCACGAAACCCTGCACTTCCAAGCTATCGCTTTCCACAAAGCGCGATGGCATGACATAACGCTCAGCTTCAGTCGGCAGGTCATCGTCAGACTTGTCCATTGGACCCTCCTTTTTTCTAACAATTGTTAGATTACCGATTCAAAACCTGCCCGTCAACGGGATTTACTCTGTCTTTGGTTGGTCCAAGCCATAACGCGTATTGTCTTCGCCCAGAGTGGCTGCAACTCCGACCGAATTTCCGGAAGAACGGAACTCCGGGGCAATTGGCAGCGGCAAAGCGGGCGCGTCCCGGCCGGAGATTTTTACGGTCCGCCCGAACACGTCACGCGCTTTGAAATGCGGGCCACGCGCCGCCTCGGCGGGCGTCTTCACGACCGAACAGCAGCAATCTGCCGCAGCCAGCAAAGGCTCCCAATGGGTCGAGGGGTGTTCCCTCAGACGACGTGCAACCTCTGCGGCACAGGCATTTGGATCGGACCAGTCATCGCGAAGGGCCACCGGCAAACCAATGACATCGCAGAACGACTGCCAGAACTTTTCTTCCAACGCGCCGACGGCGATCTGACGCCCGTCCGCAGCCGTATAAAGCCGATAACGGGCCAGGCCACCCGTCAGACGGCTGCAACCGCTTTCGATGTTCTGCCCGGCAATCACACCTTCGGCATGGGCCCAATAGGCAAAGGCGAACGCCCCCTCGGCCATTGCGATATCCAGATGCGTCCCCTGCCCGCTTGCCTGCCGCGCAATCAGGGCCAGCAGGATATTCATCACCGCAGGATAGGTTCCGCCTCCGATATCGGCGACCAGCCCGAACGGGGCTGTTGGCTGGTCATCCGGTCCGCGACTGAGCGACAGGATACCCGCATCACCGACGTAGTTGAGATCGTGGCCGGCGGCGCTGGCCTTTGGTCCGGTCTGGCCATAGCCGGTGATCGAACAATAGATGAGACCGGGATTGATCTTTCGCAACGCTTCATAACCAAGCCCCAGCCGGTCCATCACGCCGGGACGAAACTGCTCTACCAGAACATCGGCCTTCTCGATCAAAGGGCGCAGACGTTCCACTGCGCCCCTTGACTTGAGGTCGATGGCCACCGATCGCTTGCCGTGGTTCAACACGGCAAATCCGATGCTCTCTCCGTCGATCCTGGGCTCGGTTTGGCGCGCGTCCTCGCCGACTCCGGGCCGTTCGAACTTGATCACTTCGGCGCCGGCCTCGGACAGCATGAGCGTCGCCATCGGACCGGGAAGAAGGGTGCTGAAATCCAGCACCAGGATATCCTTGAGAGGTTGAGCCATCTTCATTGCCTCAGGCGAAGCGCGCTGCGCCGTTGTTCAGAACAACCACGTCGCGTGCAGGAATAGACGCTCGAAACCGGACCTCGCCGTCCTCTTCCCAGATTTCGAACCGCACGGTTTCGCCGGGATAGACCGGAGCCGAGAACCGAACATCCAGACCGACAAGCCGGGCAGAATCATAGTCAAGCAACGTCTTTAGAATCGCCCGGGCCGCCAGCCCATAGGTCGCCAGACCATGCAGGATCGGGCGGTCGAACCCGACAGAACGGGCCACATCCGGGTCAGCGTGAAGCGGATTGAAATCACCGCTGAGACGATAAATAAGGGCTTGGCGGGGCAGGGTATCGATATCACATATGTGATCAGGCGCCCGGTCAGGTAGCACTGCGGGTGCCGGACCTGCCTGGTTCTCACCGCCGAACCCCCCATCACCGCGACAGAAAGCCGACATCGCCACGCGCGCCAGTTTTTCACCGCTGTCCGCGTCGATAATATCACGGCTTTGGTAAATGACGGCTCCCTTGCCCTCGCCCTTGTCGGCGATGAAGTCGATCTTGCTGCGGCCGACAATCCGGCCATGTGTCGGCAGCGGCTTGTAGATGTCGAGCCACTGTTCTCCGTGCAGCACTTTTTGCCAGTTTACGCCGGTCTTGGGATCGCGCAGCCAGAAGCCGGGATACCCCAAAATGACCGCCATCGAGGGAACTGCCTTGAGCCCGTCCTCATAGACATAGGCCAGCTCCTTTTTGTCGGTCGGATCCTCGCCGAACCCAAGGCCGAGTGCATACAGGATGGTATCCCGCTCGGTCAGCGTCTGTTCGATTTCCTCAAAGTCCCAGTTCGACAGTGCCTCGAAATCCAATGGCATTTACTTTCCTCCCTTAGTTGCCGTCAGAGCGTGTTTTGCGATCCAAGTATCGCCGTGACCTGGCTGGACAGCACACCGCCGTTGCCATGCGCCAGCGCCAGGTCGATATCCTTCGACTGAATGCCCGGCGCGTCGCCACGGATCTGACGAGCAGCCTCGATCACTGTGAAGATGCCGTACATCCCGGGGTGCACGCAGGACAGGCCGCCGCCATTCGTGTTCACCGGCAAGACGCCGCCAGGCGCGATGCGTCCGCCCTCGACAAAGGCCCCTCCCTCGCCCTTGGCGCAGAACCCAAGATCTTCGAGAAACAAAATCGTGTTGATGGTGAAGGCATCATAGAGCTCGACCGCCTGGATATCCGCAGGGGTCACTCCGGCCGCCGCAAAGGCGCGCGCGCCCGAGTCGCGGGCCGCGGTCACGGTGAAATCCTTCATCTGGGAAATCTGCCGGTGCGAGCTTGCCGTCGCACTGCCCAGCACATAGACAGGCACCTTGGGGAAATCCCGTGCGCGGTCCGCGCGGACCATCACGATCGCGCCACCGCCGTCGGTGACAAGACAACAGTCGCGCACGGTCAATGGATCGCCCACCATGCGCGCGCCCAACACGTCTTCTCGGGTCAGCGGGCCGCGCTCGAACGCTTCGGGGTTGTGTTGTGCCCATGCCCGCGCAGCAACGGCCACGTCGGCCAGCTGCTCTCGGGTGGTGCCATATTCATGCATGTGCCGGGCTGCGGCCATCGCATAGGCCGAGATCGGATAGCGCGGATTATATGGCGCCTCGTAGGCCGGCGGACGTGAAGCGGTCACGAGTCTGCCCGATGCGGTGCGCTGGTTGGAGCCATAGACGATAAGAGCGACATCACACAGACCGGCATCAAGCGCCATGGTCGCGGACGTCAGGTAGTTTACGAAGGACGAACCGCCCGACATCGTGCCATCAATGAAACGGGGCTGGATGCCCAGATACTCCGCCGCCATAAGCGCCGGCATGCTGTCTTCCATCATGGTGCAGAACAGCCCGTCGACGTCGGACAGTTTCAGCCCGGCATCGCCAAGCGCCGCAAGCGCAGATTGCGCCATGACATCATAGGCCGTCAGGCCATGGGCTTCTCCGAAACCGGCATGACCGGTTCCCACGATGGCGGATTTCCCCCGAAGTTCTGTGGTCATGACTTATACCTCCGACGGCTTGAAGAGCACGGCCGGAACACCCTCGGCCTCGCCCACGAAAGCGGTTACAGCCATGTCGATGGCGACCTCACCCGGTGCAATGTCTTCGACCCGGCTCATCATTCGAACGCCCTCTTGAAGCTCGACCATGCACACGTTGTAGTCGCCACCGCGGTTTTGGCTGCGGCGCACGACGGTTGTGGTGTAGACCCGTCCCTTGCCGGTGGCCTGCTTCCACGAAATCGCGGCGCCATGACAATGTGGACACAGGACTCGCGGGAAAAAGTGATAGGCCCCGCAGTCGTCGCACTTGGGCAGCAGGATCTCTCCCTCTGCCAGCGCGCGTTGGAAAAGCTGGTCTGGTCCTTTGGCATCCTGCATAGGCGTTCTCCTTCAAGCGACCCAGTCTTTGTTCAAGCGTATTGATAATCTTTCTAACAATTGTTAGATTTAGTCAACCTTTCAGGATCAATTGAGAGAAACTCATGTCAGGTTCAGACTTAGCCCCCCTTTCCGGCAAACTCGTCGTTGCGCTGGAACAGGCAGTCGCTGCGCCTTTTTGCTCCTCGCGGCTGGCCGACGCCGGCGCGCGCGTGATCAAGATCGAACGCAAGGGCGCAGGCGATTTCGCCCGCGCCTACGATACCGCCGCCAACGGTGAAAGCGCCTATTTCACATGGCTGAACCGAGGCAAAGAATCGGTCGCCTTGGACATTAAAGCCGACGAAGACCGTGAAATCCTGCTCAGGATGCTGGAAAACGCAGATGTGTTTATTCAGAACCTGCTGCCGGGCGCGCTGGCCAAGCTGGGGCTCGATTCCGCGAGTCTGCGAGAGAGCTTCCCGCGTCTAGTGACCTGCGACATCACCGGATATGGCGAAGACGGCCCGATGCGCAACGCCAAGGCCTATGACCTTCTGGTGCAATGCGAGAGCGGTCTGGCATCAGTGACCGGTACACCCGACGGACCAGGACGGGTGGGCGTGTCGGTCTGCGATATCGCCACCGGTATGACAGCCCATGCTGGAATCTGCGAAGCACTTGTCGGGCGTGATCGCACCGGCAAGGGCAGCGGCGTTTCCGTGGCAATGTTTGATGTGATGGCCGACTGGATGTCGGTTCCACTGCTGTATCACGATTACCTTGGCAAGCCGACACCTCGTGTCGGACTGAACCACACGGTCATTTGCCCGTACGGGGCCTATGAATGCAAGGACGGTCAGCTTGTCGTCATTACCGTGCAACACAACGGCGAATGGCAACGGTTCTGTGAACACATACTGGGCGATGCGGCTTTGGCAACCGACCCCCGGTTCCATGACAACACGTCGCGAATTGAAAACAAACCCGCGCTCGAAGTTCTCATCAAGGACGTGTTCGCCTCGCATGACCGCGCCGAGATGCTGAAGCGGCTTGACGCTGCGGGCATTGCCTCGGGCGCGGTGAACGACGTGGCGACCCTGTCCGGTCACCCCCAGCTTGACCGGTCCGTAATTCGCACGCCTTCCGGTGAAATCAACGTCCCGACCCCCCCGATCCGGCGCAGCCTCGGCGAAACGGCACTGGGCCCCTGCCCGGCCTTCGATGCGCAAGGCAAGGCCCTTCGCGCCGAGTTCGGCCGTTGTTCATAAAAAACGGTAGGCAACTAAGTGGACAATCAAATGACCGATGAGAACAATCCGGCGATCCTTCAAGACGTGAAGATCGTCGATCTGACTTCTGTAGTTTTCGGACCTTTGGCGACGCAGATGCTGGGCGATCTGGGGGCCGATGTGATCAAGGTGGAAGGCCCCGAGGGCGATCTTCTTCGCCAGGTCCAGCCATCGCGCAACAAGCTGATGGGGGCCGCTTTTCTGGGGACCAACCGTAACAAGCGCAGTGTCGTACTCGACCTCAAAACACAAACCGGTCTCGATCAGTTGCGCAAACTGCTCATCGATGCCGATGTGATGATTTCGAGCATCCGGCCTGCGGCGCTTGCCAGATTGTCTTTGGATCCCGAAACCCTGCGCCAGGAAAACCCGAACCTGATCACGGTATCCGCCACCGGTTTCGGACAGGACGGGCCCTATGCCGCCAAGCCAGCATTCGACGATTCCGTCCAGTCGGTGTCGGGATTGGCCAGCCTGGCAACCTTGCGCGACCCCGAGGCACCGCCCGCTTATGCCCCGACAATTCTGGCCGACAAGCTTGGCGGCGTGACCGCCGCCTATGCCGTGATGGGCGCCCTGTTCCACCGCGAGCGTACGGGACAGGCCCAGCATGTCGAAGTTCCGATGTTTGAGACGCTGGCCGCCTTCCTGCTGGCCGAACACATGGATGGCGCCACCTTCGAGGAGACTCCGCAGGATTTCGGCTATGCCCGCATGCTGGTTCCGCACCGGCGTCCGGTTCAGACCGCAGATGGCTACATCACCATTCTGCCCTACACCAACGTGCAATGGGCGCGGTTCTTTCAGGCGGTCGGGCGCGACGACATGATCGACCATGTCTGGGTCACTGACATGGATGCCCGAAGCCGCAACATCGGCGCAGTATACGATATGGTGGCGCAGATTGCGCTGACCCGGACCACAGATGAGTGGCTTGACCTCATGGAGCAGGCCGACATACCCGCCATGCCAGTGCGCAACCTGTCAGATTTGCCGAACGATCCCCATCTTGCCGCAACCGGGTTCTTTCAACGGATTGATCACCCGACCGAAGGTGCGATCTGGACGACACGCCCGCCGGCTCGCTTTTCGGCGACCCCTGCGCGACATGATCATCGCCCGGCCCCGCGACTTGGGGAACACAGCGACGAAATTCTGGGACCGGGCAGGGAATAGCCCCACCCGGCACCGGACGGATCAAACATCCATCGAGCGTGCGATCAGTTCCTTCATGATCTCGTTGGTGCCGCCATAGATCATCTGGACCCTGCTGTCGGCATAAAGTCGCGCGATGGGGTATTCCATCATGAAACCGTAACCGCCGTGCAGTTGCAGGCATTCATGCATGACCTCGTTCTGCGTCTGGCTGCCCCACCATTTCGCCATCGAAGCCGTGGCCGCATCAAGTTCGCCCGCTTCAAGACGCGCGAGCCCGTCATTTACGAAAGAACGTAGCAATTCGGCCTTGGTTTTGCATTCCGCCAGTTTGAAGCGTGTATTCTGGAAGTCCATGATCCGGCTTCCAAATGCCTTGCGGTCCTGAACATATTTCACCGTTTCATCGATCGCAAAATCAATAAAACCGAGCGCGGTAATGCCGATCATCAGCCGCTCCCAAGGCAGCTGCTTCATCAGCTGGTAGAACCCCTGCCCCTCTTCCGGACCAAGCAGGTTCGCCGTGGGCACGCGCACATCCTCGAAGAACAGCTCAGCAGTATCCGAACCTTTCATACCCAGTTTCTTCAGGTTCCGTCCCCGGCGAAAGCCCTCGGCGCCCTCGGTTTCCAGAACGATCAACGAAACGCCCTTGGCGCCGGCGTTGCGATCGGTCTTTGCCACGATAACAACGAGATCCGCCGTGTGCCCGTTTGTGATAAAGATCTTCGAACCGTTGATCTTGTAGTGGTTGCCATCCTTTTCCGCATAGGTTTGTACGTTCTGGAGGTCAGAGCCCGTTCCAGGCTCGGTCATGGCAATCGCCGCAACGCTGTCGCCGCTGACCAGTTTCGGCAACCACTTTTTCTTCTGTTCCTCACTGCCATATGCGTTGAGATAATGGATTACGATGGACTGAATCCCATAGCCCCAACCCGTATCACCGGTGCGCCCCTGCTCGTAGACGGTAATCGCGTCGAACCCGATGCCGCCACCGAAACCACCATATTCTTCGGCAATCGAGCCACCCATGACACCCTGCTGACCGACTGTTTTCCAGAAGTCGCGGTCAACAATTCCCTGCTCCGCCCATTTTTCAATCTTCGGAGCCATCTCTGCATCGAAAAGCCTGCGTGTACTATCGGCGAACATCTTGTGTTCATCCACTGCCCAACTCGGGGAGTTCTTGATCAGAGACATGTTTTATTCCTATCGAGTCATGCTTGCATTGATGAAATCTAACAAGTGTTTTTTTTCTCGACAATGAACCCGAGCCGTTCTGACGGAGCGTCACACGGCTTCGGACCGTGCGCATCCGGATTTTTCCAATCAACGCGCCGCCCATTCGGCTCGTACAAAAAGGCCCGACAAAACAGGCGGGCCTTTTTGTAATTTTTGCAATGGACTTACAGCTTGTCGGTCAGTTCAGGCACAGCTTCGAACAGGTCGGCGACCAGACCGTAATCGGCCACCTGGAAGATCGGGGCCTCTTCGTCCTTGTTGATCGCGACGATGATCTTGCTGTCCTTCATGCCCGCAAGGTGCTGGATCGCACCCGAGATGCCGACGGCAATATACAGGTCAGGCGCGACCACCTTGCCGGTCTGGCCAACCTGCCAGTCGTTCGGTGCAAAGCCCGAGTCGACGGCGGCGCGGGATGCGCCAACGGCGGCGCCCAGCTTGTCGGCCAGTTTCTCGATCAGCGCGAAATCGTCTTCCGAGCCGACGCCACGGCCGCCCGACACCACGATACCGGCCGAGGTCAGTTCGGGACGGTCGCTTTCGGCGACCTTGTCTTCGACCCATTCCGACAGGCCCGAAGCGGAGGCCCCGCCCACGGTTTCCACGGCGGCCGAGCCACCGGTGCCGGCCGCGTCGAAGCTGGCGGTGCGGAAGGACACGACCTTTTTCGCGTCGCCCGATTTCACCGTCTGGATCGCGTTACCTGCATAGATCGGGCGCTCGAACGTGTCGGCATCGACCACGCCCGAGACGTCGGTCAGCATCATCACGTCCAGCAGCGCGGCCACGCGGGGCAGCACGTTCTTGGCGTCGGTGGTGGCGGGCGCCACGATGTGATCGTAATCGCCTGCCAGCGACACGATCAGGTCGGCGGTCGATTCCGCCAGGCGATGACCCAGCGCGGGGTCTTCGGCGACCAGCACCTTGGCCACGCCATCAATTGTCGCGGCTTCTTTCGCGGCGTCGGCGGCGGATGCGCCGGCGCACAGAACCGTCACGTCGCCCAGGGCCTTGGACGCGGTGACCGCCTTTGCGGTCGCGTCCATCGACAGTTCACCATTGTTGACTTCGGCAAGAAGAAGAACAGCCATCACACCGCCCCCTTTTCCTTGAGTTTCGCAACCAGCTCGTCGACCGAGCCAACCATTTCACCGGCGGCGCGTTCGGCCGGCTCGGACGTCTTGACCACGGTCAGGCGCGGGGTGACGTCGACGCCGTAATCGGCGGCGGTCTTTTCATCCAGCGGCTTTTTCTTGGCCTTCATGATGTTGGGCAGCGACGCATAGCGCGGTTCGTTCAGGCGCAGGTCGACGGAAACGACGGTCGGCATCTTGACCTTGATGGTCTGCAGGCCGCCATCGACCTCGCGGGTGACGACGGCGCTGTCGCCATCGATGCCCACTTCCGAGGCAAAGGTCGCCTGGCTCCAACCGAGGATCGCCGACAGCATCTGGCCGGTGGCATTCATGTCGTTGTCGATCGCCTGCTTGCCGCAGAGAACCAGACCGGGCTGTTCCTCTTCCACGACCTTGGCAAGGATCTTGGCCACTGCCAGCGGCTCGATATCCTGGTGCACGTCATCCGCTGCGACGACCAGGATGGCGCGGTCGGCGCCCATGGCCAGTGCGGTGCGCAGGGTTTCCTGCGCCTGTTTGACGCCGATGGATACCGCGACGACCTCTTCGGCTTTTCCCGCCTCTTTCAGGCGGATCGCCTCTTCAACGGCGATTTCGTCGAACGGGTTCATCGACATCTTAACGTTGGCGAGATCGACACCGCTGCCATCCGCCTTGACGCGGACCTTCACGTTGTAGTCGATCACGCGTTTCACAGGCACGAGTACCTTCATTGGCGTGGGCTCCTTGAGTTTTGCGATAAGGTTTCAACCGAGCTAACGGTCTTTGAATTCTGGAGTTCTTTTTTCCGAGAACGCTTTCATCGCCTCGGGAAAGTCATGCGCGCACAGCAAAACGCTTTGGGCATCGCGCTCGATATCCAGCGCCTCGAGATAGCTGCACTCGGCTGCGGCGCGCATCACACGCTTGGCGGTCTGAACGCCAAACATCGGGTGCGTTGCAATCTCGCGGGCAATTTCCAACGCCCGTACCTCGACCTGGTTGGCCGGCACGCATTCTTCGACAACGCGCAGGTCCCTAGCGGTGCGTCCGTCGATCTCGCGGCCCGTGAGCACCAGCATCCGCGCCACCCCCGCACCGGCACGCTGTTGAAGCAGCCAGCTTGATCCCGTGTCAGGACAGCCGCCGACGCGCGCAAAAACTTCGCACAGCCGGGCATCTTCGGCAGCAACGACAATGTCCGCCGACAAGGCCAGGCTTAAACCCGCGCCAAAAGCCACGCCGCATACCGCGGAAATCAGAGGTTTGCGAAACAGATAGGCCGCGCGTCCGCCATCGTGAACCAGCTCCACCATTTCCGATGTCGCCTTTGCGCCTTTCGCGATCTCAGACTGAAACCCGACAAGATCGCCGCCGCTGCTGAAATGATCGCCACCGGTCATAACAACGACACGGATCGTAGCGTCCCGTTCGGCTTCGCGCAGGAGCGCCACTAGTTCTTCGACGAACCCGATGCTGTAAGGGTTGCGTTTTGTCGGCTGAAGAAACCGCAGGATTCCGACAGGGCCATCCCTGTCCAGGCGAATAAGCTCAGTCATTCAAGCCTCCATCAGGTCCCGGTCCAGACGGGTGCTCGCTTTTCAGCAAAGGCCTTTGGGCCTTCAATCGCGTCGTTGCTGGCGTAAACCACCTCGTGCAGGCGCTTGCCCTCTTCCAGACCACCGGCACAGCCAAGATCCATGGTTGCGCGAACACTGCCTTTCGCGGCAACAACCGACAGCGGGGCCGCGCTGGCAATGCGTTTGGCAAGGTCGAAGGCCCGTGCGCGGACAGCATCGGGAGTGTCTTCGATATAGTTGGTGAACCCGTATTCGTGCAGGCGCTCGATCGGCATCAAGTCGCCGGTCAGAACTATTTCCATAAGGATGGGCTGCGGCAGCATGGACAATGCTGGCGATGCCCAAGGCGATCCACGACCGATCTTTACTTCGGTGATACCGACCTTGGTCCCCTTGAGACCGACCCGCAGATCGCAATTCAAAGTCAGCATCATTCCGCCCGCCATCAGCGACCCCGTCATCGCCGCGATGATCGGTTTCTTGCAGGCGCGCATTGTCTCGTGAAACGGGTCGCGCATCTTGGTCAGAATATCGACGCCCTCGTCGCGTGCGATTTTTGTGGCTTCCTTCAGATCCAGTCCGGCGCTGAACACGCCACAATCGGCCGAAGTCAGAATGGCCACACGAACGCTGTCATCCGCCTCGATCTTTTCCCAAGCATCGGTCAGCCCGTTCGTAGCCGCCACGGAAAGTGCGTTTTTGCGTTCGGGCCGGTTAATACAGACGGTTGCAATTCCGTCTTCGATCTTCACGTCAATGGGGCTCATGATACCTGCTTCGCTTTCTCGGGACAATCTAACTGCGGAAAGCTTCCCCGCGACGTGTCTGCCGCGGGGAAGCCCAGTCTTATTCGACGGTGAAAGTCGCCGAGCTGTGCTTGATGACATCCCAAACAACGTCGAGATAGTCGGCGCTCCAGTCGGTCAGCGGAACCCAGGTTTCGCCATTCCACTGTTCGACCCGGGTCTTGCCACCACCTCCGTGGTCTTTGTCGGTCACTGTAACCGGGGCCATGATGCCGTTTCCATCGAAGTTCTCGATCGATTCAAAGGCATTCTTCATGGTTTCCGGTGTGATCGGCCAACCGTTTTCGGTAATCGCAATACGCGCAGCTTCGAAACCGGCCGAGTAGATCGCCATGCCCGTATTGTAGTACACGTCGCGCACGAGGCTCTCGGGTCCGCTGCCCTTGCCATTGGCATAGTAGGTGTCCAGCATCGTCTTGACGATCGGAACTTCCTGGCCACCGGCCACGTTCGTCCCGCGCAGGATGCCTTTCGCCTCTTCCGCGCCGATATTGGCGATATCGACTTCGTTCAGCCAGTTCACCGACAGATAGCGGTCGATCGGGAAACGGTTGCGGCGCATTTCCTTCGAGGCGACCACATGTCCGCCCGCCAGTAGCCAGCTGATCACATAGTCGGGCTTGTCGCGGCGGATTTTGCTCCATGCGCCGGCTTGATCCGACCCGGGAAGCGGTACGGGATACAGCTCCAACTCGAACCCTTCCTTTTCGGAAAGCGTTTTCAGGATCTCGATCGGTTCCTGGCCAAAGGGATAATCCAGATAGATGAACCCGATCTTCGCCTTGCTCAAGTCACCGCCCATCTGACCCTTGATGAAGGCAACGTCATTTGCCGCCTGCTGCCAGTACGTCGGACCGACCGGGAAAACCCATTCGAACACTTCGCCGTCCACCGCGTCACCGCGGCCAACGAAAGACTGCATCAGTACGTTACCGTCCTTCATGGCACGCGGCAAAACCGCGTTCGTGACCGGCGTGGACAGAAAATTGAAAAGGAAAACGCCTTCGCGCTTGAGCTGCTCATAGCATTCCACGCCACGCTGCGGTTCGTTGCCGTGATCGCGAATGATGACTTCAACCGGATGCCCTTCAATACCACCGTTTTCGTTGGTGTACATCGCGAGATCCTGCGCGGCCTGGGCCACCTGCGGCGAAATGAACGTGTAGGATTTACTGAGGTCGAAGCAGAGTCCGAAGCGGATCGGCTCCTTGTCCTGCGCTGAGGCCACAGTCGCGCTTGCAGCCAGCGCAGTAGCAAGGACCACTGCCTTAATGTGCTGTTTGACTTTCATGTTTTCTCTCTCCCGTTTCTAGGGTTTAGGGCGATGATACCGTTTCGTAAGCGCCGCTGCCGCCCTGCGTAGCGTCACCCTTCCTGCTACCTGTCTTTCACTGCTCGTATTTTGAGGAACTTTCTTTCACCACGTCCCACACGACGTCCGTGTACTCAGAGATCCAGTCGGTTTGCGGCACCCAAGTCTCCCCGTCCCACATCTCGATCCGGGTCTTACCGCCGCCGCCATGATCTTCGGCCGTCACCGTAATGGGGGCCATCAGCCCGTTCGCGTCGTATCCCTCAAGAGATTCCAGTCCGGCTTTGTAGGACTCCGCGGTTATCGGAAGGCCTTCCTGTTCTGCCGCCCTGCGCGCGGCTTCGAACATGATTGAATACATCGCCAGACCGGTGTTGTAGAAAACGTCCTGCGTCTTCTCGATCGGGCCGGACCCCTCGCCCTTGTCATAAAGCTCGGACATGATTTCCTGATACAGGGCAATATCCTGACCGCCCACGACATTGGTACCGCGCTTGATACCCTTGGCGGCCTCTTCACCGATGTTGGCGATATCGACTTCGTTCAACCAGTTGACCGAGATGTACTTGTCCATCGGAATGCGATTGCGCTGCATCTCCTTCGACGCAACCACATGCGCACCGCCCAACATCCAGACGATTACATGATCGGGCTTGTCGCGGCGCACCTTGGACCACACACCGGCCTGGTCACTGCCCGGAAGCGGCACGGGGTACAGCTCAAGCTCGAAACCCTCTTTTTCGGACAAGGTTTCCAGGATCTCGATCGGCTCCTGTCCGAAAGGGTAATCGAAATACACAAACCCCACCTTCACGTCCGACAAGTCGCCATCATGCAATTGCTTTATGTAGGCAACATCATTGGCCGCCTGTCCCCAATAGGTCGGTCCGACCGGATAGACCCATTCGAAAACGGTGCCGTCAACGGCATCGCCTCGGCCGACAAGCGACTGCATCAGGATACGCCCGTCTTCCATGGCCCGCGGCAGGATAGCCAGAGAGACCGGAGTGGACAGGGTATCGAAGACGAATACACCCTCGCGGCTGAGCTTGGAGTAGCACTCGATTCCGCGCTGCGGTTCGTTCCCGTGGTCACGCACGATGACTTCGACCGGTTCCCCACCGATGCCGCCCTTCATGTTGATGAGCTTGGCAAGGTCCATCGCGGCCTGCGAAACCTGCGGCGTGGCAAAGGTATAGGCCTTGCTGAGATCGTAGCAGATGCCGATCTTGAATGGCTCAGCCAGCGTCTGGGTGCCAAACATTGCTCCGCCGAACATTGATAATACGGCCAACGCTTTGGTAAGTTTCTTCATTTGTTCCTCCCTGAACAACTTCTGATTAGTACCTCAACTCAACCAACGTTTGCGTCGGCTGTAGTGCTTGACGTTGTGAAAATCGGTCTCTCCGCCGCCTAGATAGAACTCCTGAATGTCGGAGTTAGATTTGAGCGCCTCGGCGGTGCCGTGCATAACAACGCGGCCGTTTTCGATAAGGTACCCTTGCGAAACGATTTCCAGAGCCGCCAAGGCGTTCTGTTCCACCAGCAGGACGGACAGGCCCTCATCCTTATTGATCTTTTGCAAGATGCCGAAGATTTCCTCGACCAGGAACGGAGCAAGCCCGAGACTTGGTTCATCAAGCATCAACAGCTTCGGCTGGGTCACGAGGGCCCGCCCAATGGCAAGCATCTGTTGCTCACCACCCGACAAATAGCCTGCTTGCGAATTCTTGCGTTCGGCAAGCCGCGGAAAATATCCGTAGATCTTGTCCTTTTCCGCATTCAGCGTTGATCGGGACATTCCGCGCGGCGCGGCGGCGGTCAGGTTCTCGTCGGGGGTCAGGTGTTCGAAGACTCGTCGCCCTTCGATGACATGACAGATGCCCATCTCGACGCGTTTTTGCGCGAGCGCTTCGGTAATGTCCGCTCCCTGGAACGTTATCTCACCTCGGCTGATGCGTCCGCGCTCAGCCTTCAAAAGACCGCTGATCGCTTTCAACGTGGTGCTTTTCCCCGCTCCGTTCGATCCCAAGAGTGCGATCATCCCGCCTGTAGGAACCTGAACCGAAACACCTTTGATCGCCAGCATTACATTGTCGTACAGCACCTCGACACTGTTCATGGACAGAATGTTCTGGGCTTCAACTTTCTCTTGCATCGTCAATTCCCTTATTTCTTGAACTGATCGAAGGGCCAGACCATCAGGTAGTCTCTGATGTTGCCGTAGAGTTTTCCCAAACCGAGTGGTTCGATCAGAAGGATAATGACGATCAGTGCGCCATAGACTGCGTTCGGGATGTGAGCGAGCGTTTCAACGTTGATCTGCATGCCAATCCATTCACTCAGCGTGACGACGAGACCGTTCACGATACCCGGAACAAGAAGGATCAGGGCAACCCCAAAATAGGATCCGATGATGCTGCCAAGACCTCCAACGATCACCATCGCAAGAACCTGGATCGAAACGGCAACCGAGAATTGCTCGGGTGCGGCGAGAAAGAAAAAGGTGGCAACAAGCAACGCACCGCTGACGCCCGCGATGAACGACGAAGTCGCGAATGCGAGAATTTTGTAGTAGAAACTGTTCACACCCAGGATCGCGGCGGCAAAATCTTTTTCACGGACAGCGACCAAAGCGCGACCGAGTCCAGTACGCTTGAGATTAAGCATGAAGATCGTCACCAAGACACACCAGCCGAAGGCGACATAGTAGAAGCCAGTATCAGTGGTAATCTCTTGCCCGAGCAGCGCCAATGTCGGTGACTGGAGCGACGCGTGTGAGCCCCCCGAGATCGCCGGAGAGTGGGTCAGAACCCAGTCCATCACAAATTGCATCGCAAGAGTGGTAAGGGCGAGGTACAGTCCCTTGACCCGCAAAGCGGCAAAAGCAAACAGGCTGCCGATCACGGATGACGTCAACCCGCCGATGATCAGCGCGAATTCCCACGGCACCCCGAAACGCGCGGCATGGATCGCCGAATAGGCGCCGACCGCCATGACCGCGGCATAGCCCAGGTGAAGCTGCCCCGCCCAACCTGTCACCAGGTTCAGCCCCAAAGCGGCGGCCGTCCAGATCAGCCAGGGAAGCAAGTAGCTGTTCAGGTAAAGCGACGGAATGATGAACGGCGCGGCAAGACCGATCAGAAAGATGAATGCTGTCAGATTTCTGTCGGCAGGCACCTTGAAGATACGGCTGTCCGAAACGTAGTCGGCGTGATGGACGCCAGAAAGTCTGTAAAACATCCCTTACACCCTTTCGATGTCGTGACGACCAAATAGCCCGTGCGGACGGATCATGACCGTAAGAATGAGCACGGCGGCGACGATAAGCTCACGGCTTCCGCCTCCGACAAGCGGATCGAGGAAATCAGCGCCAACGTTTTCGACGACGCCCAGGATGATGCCCGCGATCACGGCGCCAAGGATACTGTCGAGACCACCGAGAACGGCAACGGTCAGACCCTTGAGCAGCAACAGCGACAGCGCCTGATCGACACCCTGAATTCCGCCCCAGATAACGCCCGCGGCGACAGCAACAACAGATGCCAGCGCCCAGGACAGGCCAACTCCGCGTTCAACCGAGATGCCGACCGACCACGAAGCCATGTAATCATCCGCGATCGCCCGCAACTTGATCCCGGTCCGGGTTCGGAAAAACAGCATGAATGCGACAAACAAGGCGAGCGCAACACCGGCACCAACCAGATGGATGCGGCTGATGAAGATGTCGTCCAAAAACAGTGGATCATAGCTGACGCCCAATTCCATCGAACGTGACGTCCCGCCCCAAATCGCAAGCGTTGTACCCCGCAGGAAAATGTCGAGGCCGAGTGTCAGCATCAAGATCATGACAACCGGCCGACCTGCGAGACGGCGCAAAGCAACACGCTCAATGCCGAACCCAAGGCCGAACATGACAACCGCAGCCAGAGGGATGGCCAGCCACAAGGGTAAACCCACGTCGCGTGCCAGCGCCAAGACCACATAGGCCCCGACCATGGTCAACCCGCCCTGCGCCAGATTGGGCACCGAAGATGCCTTGTAAATCAGCACAAGGCCGATGGCGAATAGCGAGTACAGCAGACCCGTCAAGGCTCCGTTGATCGCAAGCTCTGATAGAAAGACCCAGTCCATTTATACCTCCCTGATGGGAAGGCTTCTTTCGACCTTCCCTACTTCCCCGGTCTCGTAAGTCACCTGCGCGCTTACATGGACCTCTTTTGAACCGTCGTAGAGCGCCGCGATCACGTCAGCATAGCGTTCCTGAACGACCTTGCGCCGTAGTTTTCGTGTCCGTGTGATTTCACCATCGTCCGGGTCGAATTCTTTCGGCAGACTGACAAAGCGTTGCAGGCGCAATGGTTCGGTGACGGCCTTGTTGACCCGTTGGAAGGCCTCGCGAAGCAACGTCGCGACCTCTTCACGCTGAGAAAGATCGGCATATGACACGTAAGGTACGCCGTTCACTTCGGCCCAGTGCCCCACGGCCTCGAAATCCACGCAGACCATCGCCGTCAGTTCCTTCAGCCCGGCGCCGATTACGGCAGCATCCTTAATATAAGGGCTGAATTTCAACCGGTTCTCGATGTAGTTTGGCACAAACCGCTCGCCTCCGGCCGTATGCATGACCTCGGAGACGCGCCCCAGAACAACCAAGTGTCCATCTTCCTCCAAATACCCGGCATCACCTGTATGCAGCCACCCGCCCTCAAGGGCTTCGGCGGTCGCTTCGGGTTTGTTGAAGTACCCTTCGAATACGCTGTCCGAGCGTACCAGGATCTCCCCGTCCTCGGCGATGGTCACCTCGACGCCGGGCGCGGGTTTGCCGACGGTATGAAGGCGCACTTCACCCGGAGACTGAATTGCATTGATCGCGCTGTTTTCGGTTTGGCCATAGAGTTGGCGCAATTTGATTCCCAAGGATCGGTAGAAAACAAAGGTGTCTTCGCCGATCGCTTCGCCGCCGGTGAACGCGTTCTTGAGGCGGCTCATTCCGAACTGGTCCTTGATCGGTCCGAAAATGATTGCCTCGCCCAAAAGTCGGCCCAAAGGCTCCAATATACCACCGCTTTTTCCGTTCAGCTTGCGTGTCTCAGCGGCGATGGCCCGATCCATGAAAAAATGGTACAGCCATTTCTTTAAAGGGGACGAATTTTCGATACCCACCTGGATTGTCGTCAGCATCTGGTCCCAGCTTCTCGGAGCCGCCAGATAGAAGGTCGGAGCGATCTCGCGCATGTCGCGCACGACCGTTTCCTGGCGCTCAGGCACATTCACGGTGAAACGCCAAAGGAGTGCCGCGGCAACGGTTATGGCGTAGTCTCCCACCCAGGCCATCGGCAAGTACGCGAGGATCTCCTCATTTTCGTCGAAGGCACCCGCCGCATGTCCATTCCGAGCAGCAGCAAGAACGTTCTTCTGACTCAGTACGATGCCCTTCGGCGCGCCCGTCGTTCCGGAGGAGTGCAGAAAAATGGCCGGATCTTCCGGCTTCGCACGACTAAGCAGTTCCTCACGCAGGCCCGGGGTTTCGTTCAGATCGTGCTGACCAACTTCGATCAGGTGATCCCAGGACAACAGCCCTTCAACCTCGTAGAAGCCAAGACCGCGCGCTTCATCATAAATGATGTGGTCGATGCCCTCGGCGCCCGCGTCCTTCAGTTCCAGGATCTTGTCAACCTGTTCCTGATCTTCCGCAATGGCCGCGACGATCTCGACTTCGCCAAGAAAGTGCCTTAGTTCCTCAAGAGTTGCGCCCGGATAAGCGGGCATGGCGTAGGCACCAAGCAACGAAACAGCCAGCATGCCGCCATAGAGCCGCGCACGGTTATCGCCCAGAACAAGCACTGCTTTGCCAGGCTTCACGCCGATTTTTTCAAGCCCAGCCGCACAGGCCACCACCTCTTGGGCGTATTCCGCCCAGGTGGTTTCTTTCCATATCCCACGCTCTTTTTCGCGACGGGCGATATCCTTTCCGTGGAGCGACGCGTTCTTCGCCAGAAGTGCACCAATCGTTTCGCCGCCTGAAGACCGGTTCTTCGTAAAATCAGTCATGCGACCCTCCGATATATGCCTCGATGACCCGCGGGTCCTTCACAACCTCCTTGGGGATGCCACTGGCGATCATTTCACCGTAGTTCAGTGCCAGCATCCGATCACAAATGCCGGTGATGACATCCATATGGTGTTCGATCAGCAGAACGCTGACGCCGCGTTCGGCACGGGCATCCAGAATGAAACGGGACATATACCCTTTCTCTTCCTGGTTCATGCCGGCCATCGGTTCATCGAGAATCAGCATCTGTGGCTCGGCCACCAATGCCCGCGCCAGCTCGACCCGCTTTTTCAACCCGATCGGAAGACCATCGACCAACTCATGCCGAATGCTCTCGAGCTGTAGAAACTCGATCACCTCCTCGACGATTTTACGGTTCTCGATTTCTTCACGCTGTGCTGCCCACCAATATAGCGCCGTACGCAAAACGCCTGGGCTCATGTGGATGTGCCGCCCGAGCAGGATGTTGTCCAGAACGCTCATCCCGTTGAACAGGGCAAGATTTTGGAACGTTCTGGCAACGCCGAGCTTGGCAACCTTGTGAGGCGCCGTACCCGTAATGTCGTTTCCTGCCAGCCGGACCCTGCCCTCGTTTGGCGGGTAAAATCCGGTAATTGCGTTTGTTAGCGTTGTCTTGCCGCTGCCATTCGGACCGACAAGTCCAAAGATTTCCCCTTGTCGAATAACGAGGTCAACACCGGTGACAGCGACGATGCCGCCGAACCGTCGTTCGACCCCGCTGCACTCCAGTATCGCCCCATCATCGGCTCCGATTGCTGTGTTAATCCTTGTCGTCATCTAGATATCATTGTCCCCCTAAGGTTCACGGCCAACATCAGGTAATCCGGAAGTAGTCCGGCCGCCCCGTTGGCCATGGATCCCCCCACAATTGCTGCCCACCGTCGATGTTCAGAACTTCTCCGGTTACGAATTTCCCTGAATTCGCCGCCATATAGACAACCCCTTCAGCGACATCCCATTCGTCCCCGGCGTGCCGCATCGGGTTGGAGTCCTGAAAGGTCGCAGAACCCTCCGGAGGGTAGTTCCCGAAACCGTTGCTTTCGCAGCAACCCGGCGCCACGCAGTTCACTCGGATACCGTGCGGGGCCCACTCCACCGCAACCGACTTGGACAGGTAAACTACCCCTGCCCGGGCCGCACAGGTATGCGCGATGCCGGGCATGCCGCGCCAGATATCGGCCACGATGTTGACGATGGAGCCCGATTGCTTGTTGGCAACCCAGTGGCGCGCCGTGGATTGCATCATCCACCACGTGCCGTTCAGGTTGGTGTCTATGACCGCATTCCAGCCCTTTGGACTAAACTCCAACGCTGCTTGCGGAAACTGACCCCCAGCATTGTTCACCAATACGTCAATCGCCCCGAACTCCTGGTTCGTCTTGGCGACAAAATCCTCGACCTGCTCAGGCTCCCGGATGGTCATAGGCACAGCGAAAACTTCGCCCCCGAAACTTTCAAGAAACTCCTTGGCCAAAGCCAGTTTCTCTTCGTTGCGTCCATTGATCGCCAGATTGGCCCCGAGCCTTGCGAACAAGGTCGCAATTGCCAGCCCCAATCCGCCTCCGGCCCCGGTCACCACAACGACTTTGCCGGTGAATAAACCGCTTGCGTAAACGGTTGCACGTTTTGATAGGTCCTCCCTCGAAGACCCAAACTGCGTCTTATTCATGACGCCTCCTCCCATTCCCCATTAGGGGCAGCTGCCAGTAATCTAACGAGCGTTAGAAAATTGGTCAAGACAACTTTTCCCACCAGCCCCGCCCGTTATCTCCGATCAGTAAGACTTTGGAAGTCCAAGGGCTTTTTCTGCTATGAACGACAGAAGCATCTGCGGTGTCACCGGTACGATGCGGAACAGCAGAGCTTCACGTACCAGTCGCTCCACGTGATATTCCTTAGCATATCCGAATCCGCCAAACGTAATTTGCGCGGCTTCGGTCGCCTCGACCGCGGCGTCGGCGGCCAAAAGCTTGGCGGCGTTCGCCTCGACGCCGCAGGGTTCTCCCGCATCGTAGAGGGCTGCAGCGTGCATCACCATGAGATTGGCAGATTCCACTCGCGCCCAGGCTTTGGCGAGTGGATGCTGAACACCCTGATTTTGGCCGATCGGGCGGTCAAAAATCACACGTTCGTTTGCATAATGCGCCGCTCGCGCCAGTGCGTTGCGCGCAATACCGATGCATTCACCGGCCACCAGGATGCGTTCGGGATTCAACCCGTGCAAAATTTGCCTAAAGCCTTTGCCCTCCTCCCCGATCAGGTCCTCAGCCGGAATCGGCAATCCATCGATGAAGACTTCGTTCGAATCGACAGCCTTTCGACCCATCTTTTCGATCTCTCGCACGTCAACGAAATTTCGGTCGAGATCTGTATAGAACAGGCTCAGCCCTTCGGTCGGGCTGCTCACATCCTCAAGCCGCGTTGTTCTGGCCAGAAGCAACATCTTGTCTGCCACCTGCGCGGTAGAAATCCAGACTTTTTGTCCGTGCACGACATATCTGTCCCCCCGCCGCACCGCCATGGTCTTCAGCTTTGTGGTATCCAGCCCCGTCGTCGGTTCGGTCACGGCGAAACAGGCCTTTTCATCGCCTGCTATTAGAGGGCCAAGCATACGCGCGCGCTGCTCATCGGTCCCAAACTTCACCACCGGGTTGAGCCCGAAAATGTTCATGTGGATGGCCGAGGCTCCGCTTGCGCCGGCCCCCGACTCGGCGATTGCCTGCATCATTATGGTCGCCTCGGTGATCCCCAGACCAGCGCCGCCGACAGCTTCTGGCATGGCGATACCCAGCCAGGCGCCATCGGCCATTGCCCTGTGCAGTTCATGGGGAAAACCACCGTTGCGATCCCGATCCAGCCAATAGTCGTCGTCGAACCTTGCGCAAATCCGCAGAACCTGGTCGCGAATCTCTTGTTGGTCGGCGGTCAATCGAAATGTCATAGCGCGCGCCCTCTTTCCAATCTTACGAGCCCAGCCTCACATAGGGCAGCGATCCGCTCATCGTCAAAACCAAGATCACGCAGAATGCTTTGGCTGTCTGCGCCAGGCGGTCGTCCCAGCCAACGAAGCTGACCGGGCGTCGCGCTGAGATGAGGGACCGGACCAATGACCTGAGTCTGTTCGCCAGCGACCGACACGATATCCCCGCGATGGCGTATCTGCTCGTTCGTCGCGATTTCCTCGACACTCAACACACGCGAGGCAACGGCATCATGGCGGGCGAATACCGCCTCCACTTCCTTAGCCGTGTGCTGCGTGACGAAATCATTGATCGCGTCAAAGACCACCGTCATGTGCTGCGACATCTCGCCGAGTGTCGCAAACCGCGGATCATCGGCAAGGGCGTCCCCGCCGACTGCCCGCAACAGTCGGTGCGCGGTTTCCGCGCTCCCTGCGGAAACGGTCAGCCACACCCCATCGGACGTTCGGAACATCCCCCCCGGAGCAAAGTCCATCGGCTGGCGCAGCCCATTGCGCCGCGGCGAGAGGTTCGCGCCCGTCAATGCGGGAACAGGATAGTCCATCAACCGAAGCAACGCCTCGAACACCGCAAGATCGACGACCTGACCGCGTGCAATGCCCTTTTCGCGAGCAAATAGCGCGATCATGATTCCCAAAGCGCCCATCAGCCCTGTCGTGCTGTCGGCCGCCGGAAAGCCGGGGTGCATCGGCGGCCCGTCGGGAAAACCGGTCAGATGCGCTAATCCACTCATGGCCTCCGCAGCACGCCCAAACGCTGGCACGTCGCGCATCGGACCGTCCTGTCCGTAACCTGAAACCCGCAAGACAACCAAGTCCGGGTTCCAATCGTGCAAGACGTCTGGCCCAACACCGGCACGTTCCAGCACACCCGGTCGGAAATTTTCGATCAGCACGTCGGCATCTTCGACCAACTTTCGCAGGATGTCCCGGCCCTCGTCGGACTTCCAGTCCAGGCCTAGTGTTTTCTTGTTACGGCCCAAAGTCTTCCACCAGACGCCCACCCCATCCTCTGCCTTGGGTCCAAGGTCGCGCATCATATCCGTCCGGTTGGGGGCTTCGATCTTGATGACATCTGCACCAAAATCCGAGAGTAAAGCTGCCGCAAGTGGTCCGGCAATTACGTGACCAAGTTCTATAATCTTCAGTTGATCAAGGGGTCCAGACATCTGCACTTTCGACTTTGCTAATTTTCTAATGGTTGTTCGATTCCTAGCAAAGGCGAAGTCGGACCTCAAGATTCAAAGGTAATCACTTCCCCAAAAACGTAACCGCCCGGTTGTTACCGCGGATCAGTTTATCGGCGTCCAGTTCCATGAAAGCAGTTCGTTGAGCGGGTTGGTCATGTGATTGTGGATGCGGTCGAGGATTTCGGCCAGCCAGGCTTGCCGATCGTGGCCGTTCATCTTGGCTGTCTCGACAAGGGAGATCGCCCGGGACAGCGTTTCGCCACCGCTGTCGGAGCCTGCAAAAAGTCAGTTTTTTCGCCCGATGCTGATCGGGCGCATGACGCGCTCGGCGGTGGTGTCGTCGATGCCGACGCGGCCATCTCCAAGGAAGAGCTCGAATGACGGCCAGCAGCTGAGACCATAGCGGAAGGCCTTCGCGAGACCGTCCTTGCCGGGAATGCGTAGCAGTTGGGCCTCGGTCCATGCCTTGAAGGCCTAGACCATGGAGCGGGAGTGCGCCTGGCGTGCTGCCAGCCGCAGTTTCGCTGTCTTTTTTGCCCACCCGAACTATGGCCTGCCGTGCGTTCTTTCAGGCCTGTGGGACGAAGCGCTCGTCTTTGGCGGCACCGAAGTGGCTCCGACATTCGGCGGTTTTCTCGAAGGCGCGCTTGAGGCGACGGAACATGCCTACACCGTCCTTAAGACGGGTCGAGGGCGCTCAGAGAAACGCTTATAACTGCATCTGCGTTCAGGCTGTCGCTGGGGAACCTGAAGGAGCGTTTTCTTGTTTAGGCGGCTTGATCAAGAAGAACAGCGCATACAATACCGGCACCGCGACCAGTGTCAGGATCGAGGCGAACGCGAGGCCACCCATGATTGTGACAGCCATCGATGCGAAGAAGGCGTCTGATATGAGCGGAGTCATACCGAAAATCGTTGTGCCCGCAGCCAGCACGACGGGCCTCAAACGGCTGACCGAGCCATCGATTACCGCCTGATAGTCCTCGACACCTTCGGCGCGTTGCTGATCGATTTCTTCCACCAGCACAATGGCATTCTTCATCAGCATCCCGGAAAGGGACAAGAAGCCGAGAAGCGCCGTGAACGTGAACGGTAGCCCAGTGAACAGCAGACCAAGAACCATCCCCGTGACCGACATCGGAACCACGAGCCACAGGATCAGTGGCTGGCGCACTTTGTTGAACATCAGGATCGAAATTGTCAGCATTACCAGAAAGCCCAAGGGAAGCTGTTTGCCGAGACTTGCCTGCGCTTCTCCCGCGCTTTCGAACTCGCCACCCCATTCCATCGTGTAGCCTTCGGGAAGCCGAATGGCTTCGATATCAGAGCGGACACTGCGAAAGGCCTCATCTGCTGTCAGGTCGCCGCCTGCACCGCCGAGGACCGTTATCGTACGCTCACGGTCGCGGCGGTGGATAAGGGCCTCGACGAGGCGGGGCTCAAAGCCGGAGACGAGGTTGGCCATCGGCACATAGCCATTTGCACCCGGCGACCAGACGGAGAGATCGCGCAAACGATCCAGCCCGTCGCGCTCGACCTCGGGAAGCCGCAGATACATAGGGATTTCGGCATCGCCTTCGCGCAGGGTGCCGACCCGCAGGCCCGAGGTCCCGTATTGCACGGTGTCGGAAATCGATCCGCGAGTCGCACCGGCCAACCGCATGCGAGCCTCGTCGACGATGGGTTCGACGAGAATTTCGCGCTGTCGCCAGTCTGTGCGCGGGTTTGTGATCGTGCCGGCCTCGTCGAAGATCGCAAGCGCGTTATCCGATAGCTGCCGGAGGACTACCGGATCGGGTCCCGAAAAGCGAACGGCGACATCGGCCCCGGCAGGCGGACCGAAGACGATCTCCTCGACGCGGATAAGAGCATTGGGGAATTGCGCCGGCAGTTCGCGATTGAGACGCGCCGCAACATCGGGGATGAGTGTGGCATCGGTCGCACGCACGATCAGCTGACCGTAGCTCGCATCGGCCTGCTCAGGGTTGTAGGTCAGCATGAAGCGGCTGGCCCCTCGCCCGACAAGCGTTGTAACGTCCGTCACTATCTCCTCGCCTAAGATGATCGCCTCGAGCCGGGCCATTTCTTCATTCGTGGCTCGAATGTCCGTGCCCTGTGGCATCTGGAATTCGACGTAGAATATCGGGGTGTTCGACGCCGGAAAGAAAGCCTGCTTGACTTGGCCGAAGGCCATGACCGACCAGACCGTGATTCCGACGACCGTCAGGACTACGAGCACGCGGGCGCGCAGCGCCATCCAGAGGAAACCGCGATAAGCCGAATAGACTAAGCCGCGATAGGGGTCCTTGGAGGTGTCTCTTGGCGCCTTCAGAAGGAGCTTCCCAAGATAGGGTGTAACGGTTACGGCGAGGATCCAGCTCATCAGCAACGAAATCGCGATAACCGCGAAAAGCGAGAACAGGAATTCTCCGGTGGCGTCTGGCGATAGCCCAATGCCCGAAAACGCCATGATCCCGATCACGGTGGCCCCAAGCAGGGGAAACCCTGTCGCGGTCTCTGTATCGGCGGCGGCGTCTTCGGCGGACTTGCCCCGCGCCATGCCAATCAGCATGCCTTCGGCGATCACGATGGCATTGTCGACCAGCATGCCCATGGCGATGATCAAAGCCCCGAGACTGATCCGTTCCATCTCGATGCCGAAGACAGACATGAAAAACAGTGTGGAAAAAACCGTGAGGCCCAGCGTGGCACCCACGACCAAACCCGCGCGCCAACCCATGGTCAGCATCAGCGCCCCGATGACGATGGCCACGGATTGACCGGGGAGTGTGCGTAATTTTGTGCCCTGACGCCTTTAGTTACGCCATGGGAAAGCGTTCTTCGAACATGATGGCGAGTT
>NZ_JBIFFJ010000072.1:0-1688 GCF_043556915.1 Sulfitobacter sp. 1A15299
TCTTTGGAGGTGAGCAGCCTTCGCGCTCTCCAGCGTTTCAACGTCACCATAAACGAGGACGGGACGTTCTATTGCGGGGTCTACGTTACGCAGTCTCTCTGCCAAGAGGCGGGTTTCTGCTTGCCAGGGATGGTATGTGGCATACTGGAAAAACGTCTGAAGCAAGTAGGACAGAGCGATCAAAAGGGTGCAGTTGCGCATGAGCCGCCCGGAGAGATTGGTGTGCTGGCTCATCAGGGCCGTGGCGCGCACCACGATTACGGCATAGTAGATCCAAGCGAAGCTAAATGCGCGCGAGGGTACCGCAACGCCGAGCTTGAGTGATTGTAGCACCATCAGTGCTATGCCGGCCCAAAGGCCCGCATGCAGATAAAGAGCTTCTTTAGGAGCGTGCTTGATCAAAACGCCCGTCGCTACGATCAATAAGGCAATGTGGAAGTAGCCGGCGGGCAGGAAGTTATACGAGTTGGTAACAAGCAAGATCTTGAATGTTTCCAGCACGTAAGGCAGGTTTTCAATCATTCCTGTAAGGCCTGAAGCCGGCGTCGCCTCTCGCCAGTCTGCCAGTGGTACGCCGAAGATACCGTGTACGTACCAATTTATCGTATATGTGAGTAAGACGGCTGCTGCAAAGCTGGCTATGAACAGAACCATGAGCCCAGCAAGATCCGCAAAGGAGCGATTTTTTGTACGCATGAGGCAGACGGCAAGCAGGATGAGAGAGTAGCTCGGGTAAGCCCAAAAGCTGACGATAACGAAGAGGGGCAGCAGGATGCGAAGGCTGCGTTGCGACAAGTAGCAGCCCAACACTGCATATAGCGCCACGACGGCGAGGCCGGGGAGTAGGGTGTTAAACCATAGTGAAATAAGGGTGGCGGGAACGGAGCCCAAGATGAACAATGCCAAAGCTGCGATGAACCACGTGTGCCCTTCGCGTCCCATTGCTGCCACCGCGAGTGCGGCGGCCAGTAGCGCTGAGAGAATCTGATAGGCTGCAAAGTTCAGCCAAGCGGGGGTTGCGATGCCCCGCAAATGCCAAAGGTAGTTAAGCCAGCGCCCTTCGGTGAGGGTTTTACCCCAGAACATTTGAGCATCGCCAAATAGTGCAGGGTAGTCATCGTGACGAATAAACGGGTCTATGAGGTTAGGCGCTGAGACGACGAAGATTGCCAGCAAGCTTACCCAGAAGGCTTTAAGCAGTCGCTGTGTTTCATCTGGCTTCGACTGCGCGCTTGAGGTTGCGATATATGCAGCGTCCGGAGAGGCAAATGTCATGTCGCACCTGTTTTTCCATGCGCACGTGCGGCAATGATCTTCGCACGAAGTTGGGCAATCTGTGTCACAGTATTTTGCGGCAGCCGCGATACGACAAAGCGGCGGAGCTTCCAGGCGATATTGCCCCCATTTTGAACGGAAGCGCCGTTTGGAATTTGATGCTGGGCAATAGCGGCAGGCAAGCCATGGAGACCTGCATCATTGACATAGAGTATGGTGTTATACCGATACCAAGGCTCAATATTGCGATTGCTTGAGAGGTGCGGTCGGACGCAATCGTAGGCGGTATAGCCGCGCGCCTCGAACAGCTTCTGCCAGTAGGATAGAGGTTGCTCATTGACGTGGAACTCGCCGCCTTGTCCTGTCACCGCAGCCGAGAACAATATTCGATCAGAACTACGGGTGAGGCTATC
>NZ_JBIFFJ010000073.1:0-1609 GCF_043556915.1 Sulfitobacter sp. 1A15299
ATTCTACAATCAGACCGAACAACGGAAGCTGGGTCTCTAAGCCAATCCCCGCAAGGCTTTTCAGCCCTTCGATATGTGGGGTCTCCGGGCTGCAAAGCCTTGCTACCGTCGCGCCCAGTAGTGACATTCCTGCTTTGCAAACCCAGTGACATTTCTGAATGGTGTTTACAATGTTTGTAGCCGGGTGGATTCACAAACAAAGTGCGAATTCTGTACGAATACAGAGAGTTGCATGGAGTATGAAGAATGGGAGCTGTTTACAGCCAACTGAGTATAGCCTGCCTTTTATGTCGAAGAGCAAAGATTCAGGTACCGTTAAGCAACAGCGCTATCTACTCGCCGGCGCATCCTACCTAAGAGAAATAGCCTATAGGTCCTTGATGTATTATTAAAACATGTTGCAAGAACAAGGACAAAGCACGCGAGGGAAAACAATGGCTATAAAACAGTCCAAAAGCCTCATACGTGCACTTCTGGTTCTGATGCTCTTGGGAGCCATTTGGCTTCCTAAAGAAAGGCGAATGACCGTTTTTTTGACAGGTTACAGCTATTGGGACAACACGCCCCCGGCCTCAGCCATCATTGGGCGCCCCATCATACATGAAGTTGCTGCGGGGGTAGGAACTTACGACGATCCTGTAACCTTAGCGGTGGGCTGGCGGATAGATGAAGGTAAAGTATCAGAAGATTTCCAGCCTGGTACGAGGTTTTATATTCCCCGATTGCGAAAATATGCGATTGTTGAAGACCTGTGTGGGGATGGTGCTAAACCACAAGGTGGGCCATGTCACATCGGTTGGGAAGGGTACCATTGGCTAGATATTTATGTGGATGGCAGCACCCGAACCGCGGAGATAAGTCAGCAATGCATGGAAAAGCTTACGGGCATCCAGCCTGTCTTGATAAAGCCAAGAAAAGGATATCTCATATTACCCGGACCTATTGTCGAGACCGGGTGTAAAGTTTTCCAAGTTTCATTGCTGAAGTGAAGTTTTAACCTGCGCACTCAGCAATATTGGGTCAAAAGGTTTTGTGATAACGTCACTAGCCCCTAACTTAAGCAGTGCCTCTCTGCGGTAGCTTGCATGAGTTAACCGAAGGCGATCTCAAAGCAATCAAGCCAATAGATCTTCTTGGTAAGCCAATCCAAGATCAAGGAGACTGAAGCGCTTTCGATGCGCTATCAATCCCAGATTGAACAAACTATTAATGAACGTCAGACAGCTGCCTTAGATGAGTTTCAAGTGGTGCAATCCGAACTTGAAAGTGTTCGTGAGCAAGCCCGCAAAGCGCAGAATGTCTTGCGTCGAGCCGAAATACTTGCGCCTGTGTCAGACACTGTTGTGCGAATGCACTATCATACCGCAGGGGGTGTTATCGAAAGCGGTAAGGCCATTTTGGAGATACTCCCTACCGGTGAGCCGTTGATCATTGAAGTGCAGATTCCACGAGCTGAAATTGATGTCGTGCGCAAAGGCCAACCTGCTACAGTGCGCCTTACCGCTTTGAACCAGCGCACTACGCCGATCTTGGATCATGCCCCATAGCGTGGTGTAACTCGCGGCTGGCCGGGCGCTTTCGACGGCCGAGCTGATCAGTCCGTCTGAGT
>NZ_JBIFFJ010000011.1:0-87505 GCF_043556915.1 Sulfitobacter sp. 1A15299
GTTTTACCGTGGTCAACGTGGCCGATCGTGCCGATATTGACGTGCGGTTTGGTGCGTTCAAACTTTGCCTTTGCCATGGTGGCGCCCTTTTAATTGAGGGGCCCCAACGGGGACCCGAACCCTATCTGGCGGGCGATGTATTGGGTTCGGGCGGTAAAATCAAGCGGGACTTGCGTCTTGGCGCCACTTAAAGCCCGACGTGGGCTTGTGGCATCGGTTGGGGTCGCCCCGGCTGAGGGCTATTTATCCTCCGGCTCCCCGGCGGGGGACAGGGCCGTGCCGCCGTTGAACCAACCCTCTTCGCGGTTTTGCTTTACCAGATAGGTCTCGATCGCCTTGGCGGCGTTCTGGCTGAGGTTCTTGAGTTGCTCTTCGGCGGATTTGGTATAGCCCGAGCCCACCACCGGCCCCTGATCGAAGGATTCGAAGACGGTGACCTGATGCGGCTCGGGGTTCAGCTTCTTGTTCTTGGCGTCGTCCCAAACCGTGAGGTTGAGGATCAAGATTGATTTCGGTGCAAAGACCAGCGGGATGCCCGGCTGCGCCAGCACATAGCCCTCGACGCTGATTCCAAAGTGGTAGAGGCGCTCGCCCTCGTAGCGGTCAAAGCGTTCGGCGGTGGCGGCGCGCACGGCCTCGGCCAGTTCGTCCTTGCTGACCTCGCGGCTCAGCGGCCCCTTCTGGGCTTTGGGCGCCACCACGATATTGTGGTGCAGGTTGAAATCCCCCAGCGGGGTCGGCGCCTTGTCGAGGTCGGATGCCCCGTTGCAGGCGGCCAGCGTCGCGACGAAGGTCAACAGGGCAAGAACTCTCAGCATGGGCGATCCCTCAGGGGTGTTAAGGTTTCGAAAAGGGGTAGCCGATGGGCCCAAGGGGCGCAATCATTTGCCGCAGTTGCGCAGCCCCCCGGCCGGTCTATCTTGGACTGTGAGTGAGGAGAGCAACATGACCCAAGCCCGCCCCCTGCCCGTTCGCGTGCCACTCGTTACCGAGCCTGTCGGCATGCTCGGCAGTCTTCAGATGGCGCGGCGCAATGTGCTCAGCATCATCCCCAAGATCGCCACGACCCAGCCCATGGTCTCGGGCAAGACCGGCAAGCGCTGGCATATGGTGATGGACCCCGGCGCGATCCGGCAGATCCTGCTCGACCGGCTGGAGGATTACCCAAAGTCCGACGTCACCAAGAACCTGCTGCGCCCCGCGATCGGCGAGTCGCTCTTTATCGCCGAAGGCGCGCATTGGCGCTGGCAGCGCCGCACCGCCGCGCCCGTATTTTCGCAACGCAATGTGCGCAACCTCGCCCCGGTGATGAGCGCCGCCGCCACCCGCTCGGCCGAGCGCATCGCCGCCGCCGGGCCACGCGCGGTCAACATGCTCGACGAGATGGTGACCACGACCTTCGAGGTGATCGGCGACGTGACTTTCTCGGGCGACAGCACCTTCGACCGTGACAAGGTGCATGGCGCCATCGACGATTATATTGCCGAGGCCGGCAAGATCAGCCTGTTCGACATTCTCGGCCTGCCCGACTGGCTGCCGCGCCCGGGGCGGATGATGTCCGGCCAAGCGCTCAAGCAGATGAAGGCGATGGCCGATCAGGCGATCGAGGCGCGGGTGGCGCGCGGCCATGACGGCACGCCCGATCTCTTGGACCTGCTTTTGGAAGGCGAAGACCCCAAGACCAAGCGCCAGATGAACACCGGCGAGTTGCGCGACAACCTGTTGACCTTCATTGTCGCGGGCCATGAGACCACGGCCCTGACGCTGGCGTGGTCGATGTATCTGATGGGCTTCGACCCCGAGATGCAGACCCGGGCTCGGGCGGAAGTGCGCGATGTGCTGCAAGGCCGTGCCTGCACCGGCGAGGACGTGGACAAGCTGCCGCTGGTGCGGATGATCATCGACGAGGCGCTGCGCCTCTACCCCGCCGCCGGGATCATTTCGCGCACGGCGCAGAAACACGACAGGCTCTGCGACCGCGAAATACGCCCCGGCGACACGGTGATGATCCCGATCTACGCGCTTGGCCGCAACGAAATGCTCTGGGAGGAACCCGATGCCTTCCGGCCTGAGCGTTTCGCCGACCGCAAGGCGATCGACCGCTACGCCTATCTGCCCTTCGGGGACGGGCCGCGCATCTGCATCGGGGCGAGTTTCGCCTTGCAGGAGGCGGTGATCATTCTCGCCACGCTGCTGGGACGGTTCAAGTTCACCCCGGTGCCAGGGCGCGACCCCAGGCCGGTAATGATCCTGACCCTGCGCCCCGAAGGCGGCGTCTGGATGACCGCCGAGCCGCTGGACTGACCGCGCCCCGAGGGGCGCGGGTGTTTCACGTGAACTTGTTGTCGCGCGGGAAGCCGCGGGGGGCCATGCGGCCCGAGCTTGCGCGCTTGCCGGTCCATTCGGCCAGATCGGCCTCGGTCCGGGTGCGACCCGCCGGATCCTGCCAGCTGAGGCCTGCCTCGCGCGTGAAGGTGATGGCGTCCGACAACCCGCCGTCCTTGAACTTCTGCAGGCGCACGCCCTTGCCCCGGCCCATCTCGGGCAACTCATCAAGGCCGAAGACCAGCACCTTGCGGTTCTCGCCCACAGTGGCGACGCTGTCGCCCGACACGGGGTGACAGACCAGCGCAGTGACCCCCTCACCGCGCACGTTCAGCACCTGTTTGCCGCTGCGGGTCTGGGCCACAACGTCATCCTCGGGCACGACAAAACCATCGCCTGCCGTGGAGGCCACCAGCAGCTTGCGCCCCGGCTGGTGAATAAAGAGCGAGACGATCTGCACCTCGTTGGGCAGGTCGACCATCAGACGCAGGGGCTCGCCCATGCCGCGCCCGCCCGGCAGGTTGGCGGCAGAGACGGTGTAGAACCGCCCGTTCGAGCCGAAAACCAAAAGCCGATCCGTCGTCTCGGCATGGAAGATGAAGCGCGGGCCGTCGCCGTCCTTGAACTTCAACTCGCGGCCGAGGTCGATATGGCCGGTCATGGCTCGAATCCAGCCCATCTGGGAGCAGACCACGGTGATCGGCTCGCGGTCAATCATCGCCTCGATCGGCACCTCCTCGACCTCTCCGGCGGTGTCGAACTCGGTCAGTCGCTGGCCGCGTTTGACGCCATCGATCACCCAATCCTTGCCGAACTGCTTTTTCGTCGCGCGCAACTGCTCGGCGATGGTGGACCATTGCAGGTCCTCGCTTTCGAGCAGGTCTTCGAGCCCCGCACGCTCGGTCATCAGCGCGTCGCGCTCGGCCACCAGCGCGTCTTCCTCCAGACGCCGCAAAGACCGCAGGCGCATGTTGAGAATCGCCTCGGCCTGCACGTCCGACAACCCGTTCTCGCGGCCGGCAAAGCTGTGCGGCACGGCGCGGGTCTCGCCGCTCTCGGCCAGCACGCCGATGGCCTGCGCCTCGGCATCGGCGATCACCGCAAGCTTCGAGACATCGACCCCGGCCAGCGGCGAGACGTAAGCCGCCTCGTCCATGGCGCGGCTGAGGGTGTCCTGATGCGCGCGGCTCCAGTCCTCGTACATCAGCGCGGCCTTGGGGTCCTCGTCGTAGCGGATGATCTCGATCACCCGGTCGAGATTCAGAAACGCCGTGATCAGCCCCTGCAGCACTTCGAGCCGGTGGTCGATCTTGTCCATCCGGTGCCGCGAGCGGCGTTGCAGCACCTCGCGCCGGTGGTCGAGGAAGGCGCGCAGCACTTCCTTGAGCGAGCAGACCTTGGGCGTCTGCCCGTCGATCAGCACGTTCATATTGAGCGAGAATCGCACCTCGAGATCCGAGTTACGGAACAGCATGCCCATGAGCACGTTCGGATCGACGTTTTTGGACCGCGGTTCAATGATCATGCGAATGTCTTCGGCAGATTCGTCGCGGATGTCGGCGAGAATCGGGATCTTTTTGGTCTGGATCAGCTCGGCGATCTTCTCGATCAGCTTGGACTTCTGGACCTGATAGGGAATCTCGGTGACGACGATCTGCCACGCGCCACGACCCAGATCCTCGACCTCCCAGCGGCAGCGCAGCCGGAAGGAGCCGCGACCGGTGCGATAGGCGTTGGCGATGTTCTCGGGCGGTTCGACGATGACGCCGCCGGTGGGGAAATCCGGGCCGGGCACGTAGTTCAACAGCGTGTCATCGCGGGCGTCAGGCTTCTTGATCAGGTGGATACAGGCGTCGCAAAGCTCGGCGATGTTATGCGGCGGAATGTTGGTGGCCATGCCCACGGCGATGCCAGAGGAGCCATTGGCCAGAAGGTTCGGGAACTGCGCCGGCAGCACGACAGGCTCGGTCAGCGTGCCGTCGTAGTTCTCGCGGAAGTCGACGGCGTTCTCGTTCAACCCTTCCAGCATGGCCTCGGCCACGGCGGTCATCCGCGCCTCGGTGTAGCGCGAGGCGGCGGGGTTGTCGCCGTCGATATTGCCGAAGTTGCCCTGCCCGTCGACCAGCGGGTAGCGCACGTTGAAATCCTGCGCCAGACGCGCCATCGCGTCGTAGATCGCGGCATCGCCATGCGGGTGGTAGTTACCCATCACGTCGCCCGAGATCTTGGCCGACTTACGGAAACCGCCCGTCGAGGACAGGCGCAGTTCGCGCATGGCATAGAGAATGCGGCGGTGCACCGGCTTCAGCCCGTCACGCGCATCGGGCAGCGCCCGGTGCATGATCGTGCTCAGCGCATAGGTCAGGTAACGATCCCCCAAGGCGCGGCGCAGCGGCTCGGACAGGTCATTCGGGTCGAGTTCTGGGGGTGTGCTTGTGTCTGACATGACGGGTCTTTTAGCCAAGCACGCCAGAGCGGGCAAGCGACAGATTACCCGCAAACGACTCGGCAAAATCGCCGCTGTCACGGTTTCAAGTGAGAAAAAAGCAATACTTTTCGGCTATGCGAATTCTTGCCAATCGGAAATGAACCATTCGCGAAGTTTCGCGTTGGTCTCTCACAGCAACATGGTTTGACACGGGACGAGGAACGGCGAAAATGAAACGGTTCATCTTTTTGACATTTGGTTTCATGGGCTGGGCATTCTACGAGATGAGCGGCGGCGCGGATTTCGTGCCTGCAGGACCGCAAATGGCCAGCGCCGAAGCCGCAGAATCGGCTCTGATCGCCAATGAGAACCCCTCTTCAAACCTTGTCACTGCCACCGCGGCAAACGCGGCCCGCAAGGCGGAGAGCCCGATCACCCCCTTCGCCGAACGCACACCCGCCCGTGATACCACAGCCACCCGCGTGGCACTGAACCTCACAACGCTCAGCGACCTGCCGCAGGTCAATGACGGGATGGTGCAAAAGGCCGTGGCAACCCCTGCGGACCGCGCCGGGGCGAAGGTGGTCAAGGCCAAGGCTGTCAGCGCCCCTGCCCCTCAGGTTGAGAAAGCCGCCTACACGACGACAACCGCCAGCGCGCCCGTCGTGATCCCAAGCCTGATTGACGGTGCTGAAAGCGACGCAACCTATGTCAGCACGACGCAGGCCGACATCCGCAAGGTAAACGGCACCCGCGTCAACGTTCGCGGCGGTCCGGGCACTAACTTCGGCGTGGTGGGCAAGCTCGGCAAAGGCGATGCCGTCGAAGTGATCGAAGACAACGGCGCAGGCTGGGTGCGTTTCCGCAGCGTCGACGGCAGCGAATCCGGCTGGATGGCCGACTTCCTGCTCAACAACGGCTAACTTGCCAATCCCATAGCATCGCGCGATGAAGGGCCTTTCAAACGAAGGGCCCTTTGCATGTCTGCGACCCGCTCCATCCTCGTCACCGGCTGTTCCAGCGGCATCGGCTATGCCGCCGCGCACGGTATGCGCGCCCGTGGATGGCGCGTTTTTGCCGCCTGCCGCCAACAAGCGGATTGCGACCGGTTACAGGCCGAAGGCTTCGACGCGCCGCGCCTTGATTACACCGACGAGGCCAGCATCGAAGCGGCGCTCGCCCATGTGCTGGACCAAACCGGCGGCACGCTCGACGCGCTGTTCAACAACGGTGCCCACGCCACGCCCGGATTGGTCGAAGACCTGCCCACCGATGCCCTGCGTGAGATATTCGAGGCGAATTTCTTTGGTTGGCACAGCCTGACCCGCGCGGTGATCCCGGTGATGCGCAGGCAGGGGCATGGGCGGATCGTGCAATGCTCTTCGGTGCTTGGCATGGTGGCGATGCCGTGGCGCGGCGCGTATAATTCCACGAAATTCGCCCTTGAGGGGCTGACCGATACCCTACGGCTTGAAATGCGCGGCACCGGGGTCGCGGTGATCCTGATCGAGCCCGGCCCCGTCACCTCGAAACTGCGGACCAAGGCCATTCCGCGTTTCGAGCGCTGGATCGACTGGCAAAACAGCCCCCGCGCGGCGGAGTATGAAAGCACCATGCGCCCCCGGCTTTATGACGACAGCGGCAAGAAAGACCGCTTCGAACTCCCGCCCGAGGCGGTGGTCGAGAAACTGGCGCACGCCGTCGAATCCCCCCGGCCCCGCCCGCGCTATTTCGTCACAACCCCAACGCATATCGGCGGTATTTTACGGCGTATCCTGCCGACGCGCGCGTTGGACTGGGTCACCAGCCGTTGATTTTGGTTGCGCGGCTGCCCGCTGCCGCTACATCTCAGGCCAACGAAAGGACAGCCCATGCCAAATGATCCGTTTTTCGTGATCGTCCTGATTTCTGTCGTGGTGGTCGCCGTTGTGCTCCTGATGGGGCTGGGCGGCTTTGCTACCGGCGGCAAATTCAACAAACGCAACGCCAACAAGCTGATGCGCTGGCGGATCATCGCGCAGTTCATCGCCGTGCTGCTGATCCTTGCCTATGTCTATTTCCGAGGGGGCACGATCTGATGGTAGTACTGAACAAGATTTACACCCGCACCGGGGACAAGGGCACGACCGCGCTTGGCAATGGCGACCGCGTGGCGAAACACGACGCGCGGGTCGAGGCCTATGGCACGGCGGATGAGCTCAACTGCTTCGTCGGCGTGGCGCGGTTGGAGGCCACGGATGCGACGGACGAGGCGCTGGCGCGCATTCAGAACGACCTCTTCGATCTGGGCGCCGACCTTTGCCGCCCCGATATGGAAGCCGATAAGGATGCGGAATACCCGCCCCTGCGGGTCACCCAAGCACAGGTCGACCGGCTGGAGCGTGAGATTGACGTGATGAACTCCGAGTTGGAGCCGTTGCGCAGCTTCATCCTGCCGGGGGGCCGTGCCTTGGCGGCGCATCTGCACGTCTGCCGCACCGTGGCGCGCCGCGCCGAGCGGCTGGCGGTGCTGCTGGCCGAGCAAACGGCAGTGAACCCTGCCTGCGTGACCTATCTGAACCGGCTCAGCGATTGGTTCTTCGTCGCCGCGCGGATGGCTAATAACGCGGGCAAGGAAGACGTGCTTTGGGTGCCGGGGGCAAACCGGGCGTAAAATAGCGCTAACAGACGAAAAACCGGGAAAACGCCGCGTTCAAAACTGCCAACCTGCCGATTTTGGCCTGTTTTGATCCGATCCGCTTCGTTACACCCGTGTGGAGAATTAGGGAGACCGGGCCACCAGCCCGCGTCGCAAACTGAGGAGAGAGACCGCTCATGAAGGTACTGGTGCCTGTCAAACGCGTGATCGACTATAACGTGAAAGTTCGTGTCAAAGCGGACGGATCGGGTGTTGATCTTGCCAATGTGAAAATGTCGATGAACCCCTTCGACGAAATCGCCGTCGAACAGGCGATTCGTCTGAAGGAAGCCGGTCAGGCTGAAGAGGTCGTCGCCGTCTCCATCGGTGTGAAGCAAGCGCAGGAAACGCTGCGCACCGCCCTCGCCATGGGCGCGGACCGCGCAATCCTCGTGGTGGCCTCGGACGATGTGCACAAGGACATCGAACCGCTGGCCGTGGCCAAGATCCTCAAAGCCGTGGTCGACGAAGAGCAGCCGAGCCTCGTGCTCTGCGGCAAGCAGGCGATCGACAACGACATGAACGCCACCGGGCAGATGCTCTCGGCGCTGATGGGCTGGTCGCAAGCGACCTTTGCTTCCGAGATCGCTATCGAAGGCGACAAGGCGAAAGTCACCCGCGAAGTCGACGGCGGCCTGCAGACCATCGAGGTCACCATGCCGACAGTCGTCACCGTGGACCTGCGCCTCAACGAACCGCGCTATGCCTCACTGCCCAACATCATGAAGGCCAAGAAAAAGCCGCTGGATGAGAAGACCGCCGAGGACTACGGCGTCGATGTCTCCAACCGGCTGGAAATCGTGAAGACCGAAGAGCCCGCGGAACGCGCCGCCGGCATCAAGGTCGGCTCGGTCGACGAGCTTGTGGCGAAACTCAAAGAAGCGGGGGCTGTGTAATGGCTGTTCTTCTGATTGCAGAGATTTCCGACGGCGAACTGTCGATGGACGCAACCGCCAAGGCGGTAAGCGCGGCCAAGCAACTGGGCGACGTAACCATTCTGGCGGCAGGCAGCTCGGCTGCGGCGGCAGGCGAAGCGGCGGCCAAGATCGACGGCGTTTCCAAGGTGCTGGTCGCCGAGGACGAGATGCTGGGCCACCGTCTGGCCGAGGCCACCGCGGCGCTGATCGTCAGCCTTGCCGGTGACTACGACCACATCGTCGCGCCCGCCACCACGGACGCCAAGAACATCATGCCCCGCGTCGCGGCGCTGCTCGATGTCATGGTGATCTCGGATGCCTCCGGCGTGGTCGATGCCGACACTTTCGAGCGTCCGATCTACGCGGGCAACGCGGTGCAGACCGTGAAGTCGAACGACGCCAAGAAAGTCATCACCTTCCGCACATCGACCTTCGATGCCGCCGGTGAAGGCGGCTCCGCCTCGGTCGAGACCATTTCGGCAGCCGAGAACCCCGGCCTGTCCACATGGGTCGAAGACAAGGTCGCCGAATCGGACCGCCCCGAGCTGACAAGCGCGGGCGTGGTGGTGTCCGGTGGTCGCGGTGTCGGCTCCGAAGAGGACTTCGCCCTGATCGAGAAACTGGCCGACAAGCTGGGCGCCGCCGTTGGCGCCTCCCGTGCGGCGGTCGATTCGGGCTATGCTCCGAACGACTGGCAGGTGGGCCAGACCGGCAAAGTGGTCGCCCCCGACCTCTATATCGCCGTCGGCATCTCGGGTGCGATTCAGCACCTTGCCGGGATGAAGGACTCCAAGATCATCGTCGCGATCAACAAAGACGAAGAATCGCCGATCTTCCAAGTTGCCGACTACGGTCTCGTGGCAGACCTCTTCGACGCGGTGCCGGAACTGATCGAAAAGCTGTAAAGCACTCACATGAAACACCAAAGGCCCGCCGTTCTCGGCGGGCCTTTTTTATGCATGCCCCTACCGGGAGCGTCAGGACATGCTTTGCAGCGCATCGGTCAAAGCGGCGGCGGCAGTGGCATGGGCCATCGGGCCCAGCATTTCCGACGCGGCCTGCGCCTCGAACTCACTGACGACCATTCCAGCCGTCGGCCCGGCAGAGGGGTCTTTTGGCGTGACGACCTCGATCTTGGCCGTGGCGTGCTGGGCCACCGCGTCCAACATTTCGCGCGTTACGAACAGCGGATCATGGCCCAACTCCCCCACCGGCTGCGCTGCCGCTGCGACCGGCGGGCGGTCGGCCAGCCAAAGCAAAAGCGTGCGCCCCTGTATTTGCCCCAACATCAAACGCATGCGTGCCATCCACGCCTGCTGAAGCTCCGCGCGCACCGCCTCAAACCGTTCGGGCGAGACCTGCATGAGATGGGTCAGCATGTGCCGGTTGAAGTGGAATTGCGAGAAATCGACCTCGCGGTAGATCGTCTGCAACAGCGCTGAGGCCCCGACGAAGCGGTCGTTTCGACGCCGGTGCACGGAATAGAAACGGTTGGTCATATTCTGCGCCCCCATGATCTGAACCACTGTCACATCCGCCTGCGAGGCAGCCTGCGCGACGAAAGGGTCATGGGCAAAAGCGTCAATCCCCGCATTCGGGAAGCCGAAGTTCACACAGGTTTTGCCAATCTCGGCCTCGACCCGCGCGGGAAACGGCTCTTCAATGAATTTGCCATAGGTCTCTGTCCCGCCGAGAAAGGCGATATAGGGGGCCTCCAGCCTGCGGCGCGGGCCGCGAAACATCAGTTTTGACGTGCCATAGCGACATGGCAAATAGTCCAGGGGCGCTGGCCCCACTGCATCATAGGTCATCGAACCCACCTTTTTGTTCACCCAAAGCCAGATTGCACAGCAGGGGCTGCGATTCTGTTAACGGGCGAATTTGTCGTGAGATTTCGTAAACAGCTGCCCTTGCGGCACCCCCGCCACGCGCCCTATTGTGCGCCGAACTCAAGCAAAGGACAGGCCATGGACATCCAGACAATCGGTATCGTGGGAGCGGGGCAAATGGGCAATGGGATCGCCCATGTCATGGCGCTGGCAGGCTACGATGTGCTGCTGAACGATGTCAGCGCCGATGCGCTGGCCAAAGCGATGAAAACCGTGACCGGCAATATGGACCGCCAAGTCAGCCGCGAGAAGATCACCGCCGCCGACCGGGACGCCGCCATGGCGCGCATCACCACGACGCAGACGCTAAGCGATCTGGGCCAAAGCGATCTGGTGATCGAAGCCGCAACCGAGCGCGAAACGGTGAAACAAGCAATTTTCGAAGACCTGATCCCGCATCTAAAGCCGACGACGATCCTGACCTCGAACACCTCCTCGATCTCGATCACCCGCCTTGCCAGCCGCACCGACCGACCCGAAAAATTCATGGGTTTCCACTTCATGAACCCCGTGCCGGTGATGCAACTGGTCGAATTGATCCGCGGCATCGCCACGGACAGCGAGACCTATGACGCTTGCAAAGCCGTGGTCGACCGTCTGGGCAAGACCGCCGCCTCGGCCGAGGATTTCCCCGCCTTCATCGTGAACCGCATCCTGATGCCGATGATCAACGAGGCGGTCTATACGCTCTACGAAGGGGTCGGCAATGTCGAGTCGATCGACAGTTCGATGAAGCTGGGTGCGAACCACCCCATGGGGCCGCTGGAGCTTGCGGACTTTATCGGTCTGGACACATGTCTCGCCATCATGAACGTCCTGCATGACGGGCTGGCGGATACGAAGTATCGCCCCTGCCCGCTACTGACCAAATATGTCGAAGCCGGGTGGTTGGGCCGCAAGACGCAGCGCGGCTTCTATGATTACCGGGGGGAAAAACCGGTTCCGACGCGCTGAGTTGCGAGGGTGTTGGGGGCGCTGCCCCCATCGCGCCAGAGGCGCGATTCCCCCGAGGGTATTTTCAAAAGGATGAAGCCTAGTTGGTCAGCGCCAGAGTATGCGCGCGCAGCCAGGCCATGAAGCCGCGCGGGTCGTCTGCCCAGCGGTCGATCTCTTCGCGGGCGAGCGGGTGGCCGACGATGGGGCCTTGGGGCCTGTCGCAGGCGTGGGCGATTTCATGCAGCAAGAGCCCTTGGCGCAGCATCGGGCTGAGCCTGTTGGCGATCTGATAGGCGCGGCTGTTCTGGCCCGGGAAGCGCATCGGCACCACCTGCGCGCCGGAGCGGCGGATCATTTTGGCAGTAAAGACGTTCCATTCCGCTTCGACCGCCGGGCCCCACCAGCTTTCCGAAGCAGCAACGACGCCTGAGGGGAAGAGCGCCACGACGCCCCCCTCCTTGAGGTGGGCCATGGCCTTGGCGCGCATTTCCACACCTTTGCGCTGCGCATCCGGGTCATGTGGGAAGGGCACCGGGATCATGTAGCTGCCCGCCACCTCGTCGATGGAGGTGAGCAGCGACCGGGTGAGGATACGGTAATCGGGGCGCACGCGGCCGATGAGGTCGGCGAAGATCATGCCGTCGACCATGCCGTGGGGGTGGTTTGCCACGACCACGACTGGCCCCTCTTTTGGGATGCGGTCCAGTTGCGTTTGCGGGGTGGTGAGGTCGATGCCCATCGTGTCGAGCGCCGCGCGCCAGAAGGCCTGGCCCGAGGGGGTGCCGCGTTGTTCGAACTTGCGGATCAGACGCAGGATTTTGAGCTTGCCGGTGAAAAGCTCCATCGCGGAGATCACCCGCGCTTTCCATGGGTCATCGAAGGTCGAGGCATAGGACAGGCTGCGGCGGTCGTATTTGGTGAAGGTCACCGTGCCGTCGCCTGTCTGGGCCGGCTCGGCCGCGATGTTTTGCAGGTCATCCATGGGGTCGGCGGATCCTTTTTCCCGCTTGGCGGGCCTAAAACCCTTCGCCGAACTTATCCGCCACGAGGGCGGTCAAAGCTTCGGCCAAGGCCTCGGCATCGGGGCCGGAGGTTTGGACATCGATGGTGGTGCCGCGCGATGCGCCGAGCATCAAGAGCCCCATAATACTGTCGCCGGAGGCCGACATGCCATCCTTGCTGACTTCGGCGCGGGCATCAAACGCCTCGACCACTTCGACCAATTTGGCGGAGGCGCGCGCGTGCAGGCCTTTTTCGTTTACAATCTTTAAAGAAAATTCGGGCATGACGTCTTGGGGCCTTCTAACCTGCGCTGACATTCTGGCTGTCGATATACTTCTTACCAGCTTCGAGCGCGGCACGCACGGCATCGGGCACATCCATATGCCGCGATTTGGCGAGTTTGATCAGCATTGGCAGGTTCGCGCCGTAGATGATCCGGCGGTTTTCCGGGCGGCAGGCCAATAGGCTGAGGTTCGAGGGGGAACCGCCGAAAAGGTCGGTGACCACCACCACACCGGCGCCTTGGTCCACCGCATCGGCGGCGCTGCAGATCTCGCGTTCCTTGTCGGCGCGGTCGTGGTCGGCTTCGATCGCGATGGCGCGCACGCCGAATTGGGATCCCACGACATGTTCGATGGCGGCAAGATATTCTTGCGCCAGCCCCCCATGTGCGACGATGACGATCCCGATCACGGCTTGTTTCCTTCACGATGCTGACGGTCCAGCTCTCGGTGCCTAATTGACACCTGCCAGCCCTGCTCTGCAAGGCGCAAAGCGTGGTCTTCGGCCATGGCGACAGAGCGGTGTTGGCCGCCCGTGCAACCAAAGGCGATGGAGATATGCGACTTGCCCTCTTCGCGGTACGCGGGCAGCAGCAGCAGGCTAAGGTCGAGCACCTTGTCGGCGAAATCGGCGTAGCGTTTGTCCCCGGCCACATGGGCCGCAACCGAAGGATCGCGCCCGTCGCCGCTGCGCAGTGCGGGCACCCAATAGGGGTTTCTAAGGAACCGACAGTCATGCACCACATCGACGCCACGCGGGAGGCCCCGTTTATAGGAAAAGCTCTGAACCGAGACCGTAAGGTGGCGCTGGCCGCCGGGGGCGAACCACTGTTCGACCTCTGCGCGCAACTCGTGGACGTTGAGGGTTGTCGTGTCGATCAACACATCGGCGCGGGCGCGGATCGGGTGGAGCAGTTCCTGCTCGCGCGCGATCCCGTCGACGGGGCGGTCAGCCGGGGCCAGCGGGTGGCGGCGGCGGGTTTCGGAAAAGCGTTGCAGCAGCACATCGGGGGCGCAGTCGAGATAGAGCAGTTCCGCGCGCCACCCCGGTTCAGCCGTCAGGCGACCCATCAGTTCGAGCACGCCTTCGGTGGAAAAGTCCCGGTTGCGGGCGTCGATCCCCAGAGCCACCGATTGCGCATCGCCGGGGCGGTCAAGCAGCGCGGGCAGCAGCCGCAGCGGCAGGTTGTCGATTGCCTCGAACCCCGCATCCTCCAGCACGTTGAGCGCAGAGGACCGCCCGGCGCCCGAAGGGCCGGTGACAAGGACCAACCGCCGGGGGGCGGGGTCTGTTGATGAGGTCTGACTGATCAATTCGGTTTTTCCACACCTGACATATACAGATGAATTGCTGCCGCAAAATGAGCGCTATCGCATTTGTGAAAACAGGGCAACGTGACATCCCGCAGCAGATGGTTGTGCGGTTCGGGAAGGCGCTGGTCTTCGGTACGGGACAGATCGACGACGAGGGCCAAGGGCACGGGGCCGTGATCCTCGGCCCGCAGAATGCCGACATAGCGCGCCTCGATCAGGCCGCGGATCGGTTCGGGGACGCTGGCGATCACCTGATCCCCCGAACGCATGACATCGGTGCGATCATCGGCCACCAGCGTGGCACCAAGGGCGATCAGTTGCAGGGCGAGGGCCGATTTGCCTGCACCCGAGGGGCCAAGGATCAGCACCCCGCGCCCATGGATCGCCACGCAGCTGGCGTGGAGGTTTTCGCGCTCGATAGTCATATCAGGCCCCGCGCCCGGGATTTAGGTGGGCAACCCCACGACAAAACGCGCGCCCAAGGGTTCGGAGGTGATGTCAGCCTCGGTCGGGCGGATGTTCTCGGCCCAGATCACGCCGCCATGGGCTTCGACAATCTGCTTCGAGATCGCGAGGCCGAGACCGGAGTTATTGCCGAAATGCTCTTCCGGGCGTTGCGAGTAGAAGCGTTTGAAGATCTTGCCAAGTGCCTGTTCGGGGATGCCGGGGCCAGTGTCTTCGACCACGATCAAAACGCGGTTGGCCCGTTTGCGGGCCCAGACCCGGATCGCGTCGCCGTCTTCGCAAAAGGAGATTGCGTTGGTGATCAGATTCACGAAAACCTGCGCCAAACGGGCTTCCAGCCCATGCACGGTGATCGGCGCGGCGGGGAGATCGGTGATGAAATCAATGCCTTTGGATTTCGCGTCTTCGCCAAGGTATTGGCCCAGATTGCCCAGCATTTGCAGCAGGTCGAAGGGCTCTTCCTCTTCCTTGACCAGCTCGGAGTCGAGCCGCGAGGCATTGGAGATGTCGCTCACCAGCCGGTCGAGGCGGCGCACGTCATGTTCGATCACATCCAGCAGTTTCTCACGCTGATCGTCACGCTTGACCATGCGCAGCGTGCCCACGGCAGACCGGAGCGAAGCGAGCGGGTTCTTGATCTCATGCGCCACATCGGCGGCGAATTGTTCGTTGCCGTCGATCCGGTTGTAAAGCGCCGAGACCATGCCGCGCAGCGCGCCCGAGAGGCGGCCAATCTCATCGGGGCGCGCGGTCAGATCGGGGATGCGGATGCGGCCGGGGTTCATCTTGCGCGCGTCCTTGTCGCGGCCCAGTTCGGCGGCGGCAGAGAGGTCGGCGAGCGGATTGGCGATGGTCGAGGCCAGAACGAGGCTGAGGCCGATGGAGACGAGGGTCGCGATGACGAAAATCTGCAAGACGCGCTCACGTTCGCTGCGCACAAGGCGGTCGATCTCTCCCGCCGCGCTGGCCACGGCGACCACGCCAACGGGGGTCTCGCCCTGCATGATGGGGGTCACCACGCTGAAAAGCGTGCCGCCTTCGATGGCAAGCGTGCCTTCCAGACGGGTGCCGCTGGTCACGCTGGTGCCGACCATGCCGCGCAATTGCTCTTCGAGCGGCGGGGTCACGGTGATCTCATCGGTGCTGAAGGGGGCCGAAACCCGGTCCCAAAGCCAATTCAACCCGTCGTTCAGCAAGGTCCGCTCACCCGCCTCGGAAGCGGCGAGAGCCTCGGCCACGGTGAGGCTGCCGGCGGTGCGGGCGACCAAGGTTTCCGCCGGATCATAGACAAAGACTTCGATGCCGCCGCGCAGGTCCAGCCCGTCGAGCGTGGCAGCCACATCGACGCCATCGCCGGTGGTCAGGTTCACCGGCGCGCCCGCGGGCAGTTGCGCTTCGATCACATCGGCGATCAGCTCGGTCTCAGACACCAGCGCCGCGGCGCGTTGCAGCGCCAGACTGTCGCGCGAGGAATTGAGGTAGAGGATCCCCGCCACCAGAACGCTCAGCGCGATCAGGTTAAAGGTAATGATCTTGCGCGTTAGCGGCGAGGAGCGGAGCGAGAACAGCCCCCGCCGTTCGCGCTTGACCCGAATTTCACCCGGCGCGGCACTCTCGGGGGTGACCCAATCGTCCCCCAGTACAACGTCACCGTCCCTGCCAGCAGCCATGTCCCGCACAAGCTTCCTTTCGACCCACGTTAACCGCCGGGTTTACTCTTCGTTATATCTATAGCCGATGCCGTAAAGAGTCTCGATCGCCGAGAATTCATCATCTGCGCTGCGCATCTTCTTACGCAGCCGCTTGATGTGGCTGTCGATGGTGCGGTCATCCACATAGACCTGATCATCATAGGCCACGTCCATCAATTGGTCGCGCGATTTCACGAAACCGGGGCGCTGCGCGAGCGCTTGCAGCAGCAGGAATTCGGTCACGGTCAGCGACACATCCTTGCCCTTCCAGCTCACCGCGTGGCGCAGCGGATCCATCCGCAGATCGCCGCGTTCCATCACCTTGGTCTCTTCGGTATCGCCGACCTCATTGGTCTCAACCGCGTCTTGGCGGCGCAGAAGCGCACGGATACGTTCGACCAAAAGGCGCTGGCTGAAGGGCTTTTTGACGTAATCGTCAGCCCCCATGCGCAGGCCCAACACCTCGTCGATCTCATCGTCCTTGGAGGTCAGAAAGATCACCGGCATCGCGGTTTTCTGGCGCAGACGTTGCAGCAGATCCATGCCGTCCATACGAGGCATCTTGATGTCCAGCACCGCCATATCGGGCAGTTTCTTGTTGAAGGCGTCCAAGGCCGCTTGGCCATCGTTATAGGTTTCCACTTCGAAACCTTCAGCTTCAAGAGTCATCGAAACGGATGTCAGGATGTTCCTGTCATCGTCTACCAATGCGATCTTTGACATTGCCTGCTTCCTTATGCTGCTCAATTCGTTCTTATTTTTGGAGTCAGTGATCTCCAATATTAAAGATCGAATCAATCCTTAAGTGCGAATCGTGCCTCTGAGATGCACCAATTCCGTCATAATTTGGTTAGGAATGGCTAAATTGCCGCACTTTGAGCGGGCTGATCCGAGAGGAAGCCGGTGTCGTGCGCGCCGCATCGGTCCGGGATCTAAGCGCTCAGAAACAAAGTTTTAGATGATGGCGCTAACTGTGACAAAGCTGCCTGTTCAACCTGAAAACGCCCGTGTTAAGAGGCTCTCAAGGCCCCCGACGCCCAGGGCAATTGCGCCCGCTCGGACACGTTCTGCGCTGCTCACGCGCTACCACAGGAGACATCATATGACATTTGGACGGGTAAACCCGCAGTTCAGCCTTGAGGATCAAAAGATCAGCGGGCTTGGCGATGTCTATTACAACCTGACCGAGCCTGCGCTGGTCGAGGCGGCATTGAAACGGGGCGAAGGCAGCCTTGGCAAAGGCGGGGCCTTCCTTGTGACCACCGGCAAGTTCACGGGCCGCTCGCCCAAGGACAAACATGTGGTCAAGACCGACAGCGTGGCCGACAGCATCTGGTGGGAAAACAACGCCGAGATGTCGCCCGAGGGCTTCGACGCGCTCTACGAAGACATGATCGCCCATATGCAAGGCAAGGACTACTTCGTCCAAGACCTCGTCGGCGGGGCGGACCCCAAACATGCGATCAACGTGCGCATGGTCACCGAACTGGCTTGGCACGGGCTTTTCATCCGCACCATGCTGCGCCGCCCCGATGCCGAGGCGCTGCAGGATTTCACCGCCGATTTCACCGTCATCAACTGCCCCAGCTTCCAGGCCGATCCGGCCAAGCATGACTGCCGCAGCGAGACCGTGATCGCGATGAACTTCGACCGCAAGATGATCCTCATCGGCGGCACCGAATACGCGGGCGAGAACAAGAAATCGGTCTTCACCCTGCTGAACTACCTGCTGCCGGAAAAAGGCATCATGCCGATGCACTGCTCGGCCAACCACGCCAACGGCAACCCGGTCGACACCGCCGTCTTCTTCGGCCTGTCGGGCACCGGCAAGACCACCCTCTCCGCCGATCCGGAGCGTACGCTGATCGGCGATGACGAACACGGCTGGTCCGACAATGGCACCTTCAACTTCGAAGGCGGCTGCTATGCCAAGACCATCAACCTCAACCCCGAGGCGGAGCCGGAGATCTACGCGACGACCTCCAAATTCGGCACGGTGATCGAGAATATGGTCTTCGATCCCGACACCTTCGAGCTCGACTTTGACGACGACTCGCTCACCGCGAACATGCGCGCCGCCTATCCGCTGCACTACATCTCGAACGCCAGCGAGAAGGCCGTTGGTGGCCATCCGAAGAACATCATCATGCTGACCTGCGACGCCTTCGGCGTGCTGCCCCCGATCGCGCGGCTCAGCCCGGCGCAGGCGATGTACCACTTCCTGTCGGGCTTCACCTCCAAAGTGGCGGGCACCGAGCGTGGCGTGACCGAGCCTGAGCCCACCTTCTCCACCTGTTTCGGCGCCCCCTTCATGCCGCGCCGGCCCGAGGTTTACGGCAACCTCTTGCGCGAAAAGATCGCCCAGCATGGCGCAACCTGCTGGCTCGTGAACACCGGCTGGACCGGCGGCGCCTATGGCACCGGCTCGCGGATGCCGATCAAGGCGACCCGCGCCCTGCTTAGCGCCGCGCTCGAAGGCCGTCTGGCGGATGCGGAGTTCCGCAAAGATCCGAACTTCGGCTTCGATGTCCCTGTCGAGGTGAACGGCGTCGCCGACATCCTGCTTGACCCGCGCCGCACATGGGACGACCCCGAGGCCTATGACCGTCAGGCGGCAAAACTGGTCAAGATGTTCTCGGACAACTTCGAGCAGTACCTGCCCCATATCGACGACGACGTGAAAGCCGCGGCGATCAGCTAAGCCTTTCGCCAAGGACGAAACAGAAAGGGCCGCCCCTGTTGGGGCGGCCCTTTTCGCATCTCACACCCCGTGGCCCTTAGCCCGCGAAAGTCACCTTCGCATCCAAAGGCATCTCGCGCAGGAAACTGTCATCGACGCCGACGATATTCACCGAACTCGACCGGTCGACCGCCGCGATCAGGGCAAAACTCTTGTCTGGATAGCGCCCGGCCATCAGCAACCGTTTATAGGCCAAGGGCACCGGCGCGCCCCCCTCCTCTCGCGGGATCTCGGTGACAACCTCGTCCAAGCGAACGCCACAGGTCGCCTCCACCTCCCGAAAGGGGTAGTTCAGCATATTCTCGAACTCAGGCCCGCCCGGGAAGAGTTTGATGGGCCGCCCGATGCTGCTGCGCGCATTGGACCAGCCCCACCATTGCGTGTAAAAGGATTTCTCCCCCACCTCGGTACAGATCCACCCATTGGGCGAGTCGCGGTACACCAGCACATAGGGACGCATGGCGCGGAAGGCCTCGCTCTCCAACTCGCCGCGGCTCAGGCTCCACGCCTGTAGCACGGCCTGAAGCATGGCAGAGCCGCCATCCCAAATCAACGACAGGGGCTGCTGTTGTTGGTGAAAGCACCAGCCGCTCGGCTCTTCATAGGAAAGGCGCAGCATACCATCGGCATGGCGCGTCTTGCCATCCAGCCACAGCTTGCCCCGGTCGAGGATATCGCGCGCTTCGGGCAGGGCTTCGGTGCCTGCTTTGGTCAGGGAATAGCGGCGGTTCTCAATCGTGAACAGCGGCGCGCCCATCGCCTCTTCCAGCTGCTGGATATGCCGCCGGACCGTCTGCCGGGTGCTGGCCAATTCGGCCACCGCATGGCTCAGGTTCAAAGTATGCGCCAGAGTCACGAAAGAGCGCATCATCTCAAACAAAAGGGCCGGGGCGGGGTCCTTTTGCAGGGTCTGGGGCACGGGGGCGACCGGCTCAATATCGGACATATGCTGGTTCATAGGCAAGGTATGGTACATGAATCACCCGGTAACGCAACATAATCCATACATCCACGGTGCATTGGTTACCGCAAAGAGGCCAGATCTAGGCAATTGATCCTCAATACATTGCGGGTAGTGAATATATGGTACTCAACCAGAGGTATTGAACCATGTCCCACCCCGTAGACGTTCACGTCGGTCGTCGGCTCAAGCAGGCTCGCACCCTGCGCCGGCAATCTCAGACCGATGTGGCACGCGAACTCAAACTGTCGTTTCAGCAGATTCAGAAGTATGAAATCGGCTCCAACCGGATCGCCGCCAGCCGCTTGCATGAGCTGGCCCGGATACTCAACGTGACCCCCGGCTATTTCTTCGAAGGGCTGGATGACGACAACCCCGAGACCAACAACGACCCCTCCCTCGACATCGTGAACGCCATCGGTTCCATCAAGGATGAAGCGGTAAAAGCCCGTATTCTAACGTTTATCGAGGATGTTGCCGGCGTCACCGTCGCGCGCAAAGGCTGATAACAGCCCGTCGTTCACGCGAAACTCCACCCGGGCCATAGGGCTCACACCACCTGCCCAAGGGCCACGAAAGCCCGCGGCAAACCGATGCGCACCCGCTTTAAGGGCCGGTCCAAATTACCGGCGTCTCCCACCTTCACGCGACCAGCGTTTCCGCCTTTTTCAGATCGACAGAGACCAACTGGCTCACCCCCTGCTCCGCCATGGTGACGCCAAAGAGCCGGTCCATCCGCGCCATCGTCACCGCATGGTGCGTGATGATCAGAAAGCGCGTGTCGGTCTGACGGCACATCTCATCCAGCAGATCGCAGAACCTGGTCACATTTGCGTCATCAAGCGGCGCGTCGACCTCATCCAGCACACAGATCGGCGCCGGATTGGCGAGGAAGACGGCAAAGATCAGCGCCATCGCGGTCAATGTCTGCTCTCCGCCCGACAGCAGGCTGAGGGTGCTCAGCTTCTTGCCCGGCGGCTGGCACATGATCTCCAACCCGGCTTCCAAGGGATCGTCGCTTTCGACCATCACAAGGTTCGCCTCACCGCCGCCGAAGAGATGGGTGAACAGCATCGAGAAGTTCGCGTTCACCTGATCAAAGGCCGTCAACAGCCGCTCCCGCCCCTCGCGGTTGAGGCCCGCAATGCCACTGCGCAGGGTCTTGATCGCCTCTTCCAGATCGGCCTTCTCGGTCAGCAGCGCTTCGTGCTCTTCGCGTATCTCTTTCGCATCGTCCTCGGCGCGCAGGTTCACCGCGCCCAAGGAATCCCGCTGCCGCTTGTACCGGTTTACGTCTTCTTCAAGCCTTTCCACAGGCGAGATCTGATCCGGCTCGACATCGAGCGCCTCGCGCAGCGCCTCGGGCGCGCACTGCCGTTCGTCCTGAATCCGCTCTGCCGCATGGGTCACCGTTTCGCGGGCGGCATCGCTGCGGGCCTCGGCCCGGGCACGGGCCTCCCGCGCGTCCGAGGCTTGCCGCTCTGCATCGCGCTCGGCATCCGTCGCGGCTTTCAAGGCGGCCTCGGCGGCGGCCAGCGTTTCCGTGGCATGGGCGCGGCGCGCCTCGGCGGAGGTGATCGCGCCCGACAGGTCTTCCCGCTTCGCCGCGATCTCCGCCGGAACGGCGCTCGCCTCGGCCAATTCGGCTTCGGATGCGCCCTTGCGCTCGACCAATTCAGCGCTGCGCTTACCCGCCGTTTCCAACCGATTGCGCCAGCCGCTGACCTCTTTGGCAACCTCTTGCAGCCGCCGTCTGCGCGCTTCCCCCTCACGGCGCAACTCGTCATGGGCCGAGCGGCGCGACATCATGGTGATCCGTGACGCCTCGACCGTCATGCGGACATCCTCGACCGTCGCACGGGCAGCGGAGAGGTCATCCAACCCCGCCAGCGTGCGCTCGGCGTCCATCACCTCGGCCCGCGCGGTAATCGCGGCCTCCTCATGGCGTTTCACGGCTAGGCCGAGGGATTCCAACCGGCTTTGGGCCAGATTGCGATCTGCCTCTGCCCGGCTCAACGCGCGGCCTGCTTCGGCGACTTGCCTGTCGGCATCACGCCGCGCCTCGCGGGCCCGTTTGTCGGCCTCGGCCTGTTCGGCCAATTGCTGCTGGAGGGTCTCATGCGCCGCCCGCGCGGCATCGGCACGGGTGCTCGCCTGTTCCAGCGTCTGTTTCAGGACTTCCAACCGGTTCAACTGCTGCAAACGCAGCGCGGCCGCCGAGGGCGCATCTTCGGCCATGGCGCGGAAACCGTCCCACCGCCAGAGATCGCCTTCCTTCGACACCAAGCGCTGCCCCGGCTGCAACTGTGCCTGAAGCTCTGCGCCCGCTTCGGCGTCAACAAGCCCCACTTGAGCCATCCGGCGCTCTAGCACCTGCGGCACGGTGACATGCTGCGTAAGCGGGGTCACCCCGGCGGGCAGTGGCTGCGGCGCCGGGTAGCTTGGCAAATGCGCCCAGCCCGAGGGGCGACCGGCCTCGACCTCAGGTGCACGCAGGTCGTCGGCCAAGGCCGCGCCGAGCGCTTTCTCAAAGCCCTGTTCCACCTGCAACCGGTCGAGGATCTGTCCGCCGTCGGCGCTATCACGCTCCACCAATTTTGCCAGCGCGCCGACCTCGGCCTGCAGTGCCTTGGCCTCGCCCTCCGCCTCAGAGCGCTCCGCGCGGGCCTCGGCCTCGCGCGATTGCGTGTCGGCACGGGTCTCTTCCGCGGCCAGAAGGGCGGTATCCGCCGCTGTCGAGGCGGTTACGGCAGCCGCTTCGGCCTTCTCAGCCGCCGCGAAATCCCGCCCGGCCTTGTCGAGGGTCGCTTGGCTTTGCGCCACCGCATCGCGCGCCTTGCGGGCCTCGGCTTCCGACTTCTCCAAGGTTTTGCGGCTGTCCTGAAGCAACCGTTCCGCCGAACTGTGGCGCGCCGCCAAACGGGCCACGTCTTCGGTTTGCTGCGAAAGATCCGCCTCGCGGGTTTGCAAGACTTCGGCGGCTTCCCGTGCGGCCTGTTCCGCCGCCTTAACCGCGGCGTCGTGACCCTTATCCGCCTTGGTGAGGTCTGCCGCTTCCTCTTCGAGGCGCGCGATCGTTTCTTCGGCGTCGCGGTTCAGCCCGCCTTCGCGGTCGATATCGCGGGTCAGCTGGGCAATGCGGCCTGTCAGGGTTTCGATCAGCGACGCCGCCCGCGCCTCTTCCTCGGTCAGCGTGTCGCGCTGCGTGGTGAGGCGTTGCAGGATCGCAGTCCCAATCGCCTCTTCCTCGCGCAGGGGTGGCAAGGCGGCTTCGGCCTCTGCCCGCCCTTCGGCCACACGGCGCACCTGCGCTTCGGCCTCTGCCGTGGCGGCGACGCGGGCCCGCAGTTCCCCCTCGGCCTTCGCACGCGCCTCATCGGCTTCGCGCCAGCGGCGATACAGCAACAAGCCCTCGGCATGGCGCAATGCTTCGCCAATCTCACGATACCGGGCCGCCTGCCGGGCTTGCCGGGCCAGCGTGGCCAATTGCGCGGCCAGTTGTTCGACAACATCATCCACGCGGGCGAGGTTTTGCTCGGCCCCGTTGAGTTTCAACTCGGCCTCATGGCGGCGCTGATACAGGCCCGAGATGCCAGCGGCCTCTTCCAGAATGCGGCGGCGGCTTTTTGGCTTGGCGTTGATCAACTCGGCAATCTGTCCCTGCCGGACCAAGGCGGGGCTATGCGCCCCGGTCGAGGCATCGGCGAAAAGCATCTGCACGTCGCGGGCACGTACATCCTTGCCGTTCACCTTATAGGCGCTGCCCACGTCGCGGGTGATCCGGCGGACGATTTCAAGCGCGTCTTGTTCGTTGAACCCTGCGGGCGCAAGCCGGTCGCTGTTGTCGAGGTGCAGCGCCACTTCGGCGAAGTTGCGTGCGGGCCGGGAGGCGGCCCCGGCGAAGATCACATCTTCCATGCCGCCGCCGCGCATGGCGGTCGGGCGGTTCTCCCCCATGACCCATCGCAGCGCTTCGAGCAGGTTGGATTTGCCACAGCCATTCGGCCCTACGACCCCGGTCAACCCGTCGGAAATGACGAGGTCGGTCGGGTCCACAAAGCTTTTGAAGCCGGTTAATCTGAGTTTTGAAAAGCGCAAGTTAGCCCTGCCGTGATTGATTCTCGCCTGAGCGGCGAACTTGCCGTTTGGCATGGGTCTGAGTCAATCAAAAGCCCCAAGGGAGAGGGGGCGGTCGGCGGTTATCCACAAGATATTGTCCTGCTTGGCGGCTGTGCCCTCCCCTGCACTCGTTTGGCGCGGGTCGATAGCGCACCTCGCCTATTCCCCGCCCCTCGTCTCGCGCCGCAAGCGGGGCCGCAAGACAAAGCCCAGCCTAATCACAGTCCAACACCCCAAGCGCCAGCGCCTGATCGCCCAGAACCTCCTTCACCTCACAGCCGCTAACCAGTGCCATCGCGCGCCCGGCCCGCCCGCGAATGGGCCCAAAGCGCGGGGCGTATTGGGTATTCACGCGCACCGCCTCCGCCCGCTCGCCCCTTACGCGGACATCGAACACCGACCCCTCCACCGTGATCCGTTGCGCCGGCAGCCCCCGGAACTCCCGACTGGGCGCCGTACAGGCCGCAAGGCTGAACAAGACGGCAATGATAACGAGCAAGCGCATGGCGCAACCCTGCCCTTACAGAGTTAACAAAAGCCTAACGCAAAAGAAAAAGCCCCGGCGAGGCCGGGGCTTTCAAAATTCTTTCAAACGCTCGTTCAGTGCAGCTTGGCTTCGACTTGGGCGATGCCCTCGTCGATCAGCTTATTGCCCTGAGCGGCGGTCATCTGCTTGGCGATCACGTCGCGCGCGGCGGCCACGGCGATGGTCACGGCTTGGTCGCGAACTTCCTTCACAGCGGCGGCCTCGGCCGAGCTGATCTGGTCTTTCGCGGCGGCCATGCGACGCTCAAGCGACTTGGCCATATCCGCCCGCGCCTGTTCGGCGGCAAGACGGGCATCTTCCTTGGCGGAAGATACGATCCGGTCCGCTTGGTCCTGCACCTCTTTCTGCTTGCGCTCGTAAGAGGCCAGCAGGGTTTGCGCTTCTTCACGCAGGGCGCGGGCTTCTTCCAGCTCGGTCTTGATGCCGTCGGCGCGTTTGTCGAGCATGCCGATCAAAAGCGTTGGCACCTTGAAGTAAATCAGGATCCCAAGGAACAGCAGAAAGGCCAGCAACACGATGAAATCGGTGTTGCGCAGCGAAAAGAATGGCCCCGTGGCGGCAAGCGCCGGCGAAGCGGCGAGACCGGCGAGCAGGGTCGAAAGTGTCAGGCGCATGGATTTGGTCATGGCTTATCCTTTCATCCGCGCGTCGACGGCAGCGCTGACGGTTGCGGTATCGGCCGTGCCACCCAGAGCGGCGACGAGGGCCTCGGCGGTGTCCTTGGCAACGGCTTGTACGTTGTCCATGGCGCCCGCGCGAATTTCGGCGATGGCTTTTTCCGATTCTGCCACTTGCGCGGCAATCTCGGCATCGGCCTTGGCCATTTCGGCATCCAGATCAGCCTGCATGTCCGCTTTTGCCTGAGCCACGATCTGCTGTGCCTCGGCACGGGCGTCGATCAGGGCCTTGTCATAGGCGGCTTCGGCTTCCTGCGCCTTGACCTTGAGGTCTTCGGCAGCCGCGATGTCATTGGTGATGGTCCCTTGGCGCTCCGCCAGAACCGCACCGATACGGGGCAGAGCCACGCGCGACAGGATCAGGTAGGTGGCGATCAGCGCCAGGATCAGCCAGAAAATCTGGTTGCCCCAGTGATCGAAGTTCAGCTGCGGCATGCCCGGCGTTTCGGCAGCATGGGTCGCAATGCCGGTCGCGTCGGCCAGCCCGTCGCTGGTTGTTACAGTTGCCATCGTGGCTTCTCCTTGGAAACTTTGCCGTTACAGCCGGGCAGACACGGCGCTGCGCGCCTGCCCGCTCGTAAGGATTACAGTTCCGAGAGCTTAGACAGCGAACATCAGCAGCAGAGCGACGAGGAACGAGAAGATCCCCAGAGCTTCTGCGAAGGCGATGCCGATGAACAGCGTTGCTGTCTGGCTTGCGGCTGCCGAGGGGTTGCGCAGTGCGCCGGACAGGAAGTTGGCGGCAACGTTGCCGACACCCAGGGCTGCGATGCCTGTGCCGAGACCTGCGATGCCTGCGCCGATATGTGCGAGTTGACCTTCCATTGGGGTATCTCCTTACGATTGGAAGTTAAAACTTTGACGGGAAACCCCGCCGTTGTTGGGGTTGTTAGTGTGCCGGGTGCAGCGCGTCCTTGAGGTACACGCATGTCAGGATGGTGAAGACATAGGCCTGAATGAAGGCCACCAGCACTTCGAGACCGTACATCGCGGTGATCGCGACGACCGAAACGGGCGAGATGACGGCGATGGCGGCGAAACCGGCGAAAACCTTGATCACCGCGTGGCCCGCCATGACGTTGCCCGCCAGACGAATGGAGTGGCTGACCGGGCGCACGAAGTAGCTGATCAGCTCGATGATCGCCAGCACCGGGCGGAGGGCCAGAGGCGCCGAGGACACCCAGAAAAGGCTCAGGAACGCCGCGCCGTTCTTGATGAAGCCCACGACAGTCACGGTGATGAACACCGCCAGCGCCAGCACCACGGTCACCGAGAAATGCGCGGTGGGGGTGAAGGCTGTCGGGATCAGGCCGAGGAAGTTGGCCATGACGATGAACATGAACAGCGTCATGATATAGGGAAAGAACTTCAGCCCCTCTTTGCCGCAGATGTCTTCGACCATCTTGTGGATGAAGCCATAGGCCAGTTCGGCCACCGACTGCATACGGCCCGGAACGACCGAGCGGCGCGCGCTGCCCAGAACGAGCATTGCGAAAGTGGCCAGAACCGCGAGCGCCATCCAGAAGGTCGCGTTGGTGATGGTGTACCAAGCAACGGAAGCATCGTCGCCAAAGAGCGGCGATACGATGAACTGGTCCATCGGGTGGAATTCCAGACCGCCTGTTTCAGCGCCGTTCGTCTCTGTTGCCATCTCAGGCTCCCTCGTCCTTGCCCGAATGGGGCGTATCCTGTTCGGCCGGTTCGGCCTGTCGTTTACCCTGGATTTCCTCAGCGGTGCGGAGCATCGTTTTCACCCCCGCCGCAAGGCCCAGCATTACAAAGAGCACCATGAAGATGGGCAGCGTGCCAAAGAGCACATCAAGCCCGTATCCGATGCCGAAACCGATCCCAAGACCGGCCACAAGTTCGATCACCATCCGCCATGCCATATTGGCCTGCGAATAATGTTCATCCGCCCGGGGCTTGGGTGCGCCGCGTTCTTTCGCAGCCGCCAGTCTGGCCTCAAGCTGCTCCATTTGCTGCCGTTGGTCCGGGCTGGTCACACCAAAATCCCCTTAGGAATATCTGCTGCGGTGCTACTGTCAGGGCGGGTTAGAGTCAACAACCTTGGCTGCCGCATGTTTTTGAACATTTACAATGACTTAAGGAACTCACAGCCTGCCAACTCTTGAAACAGGTCCGGCAAATCCCAAGGAAATCGCGCAGAATGGTTATTCAACTCAGCGGTTAAGTTAGCTGCAATGCCCGCTTTCGCCTACGCGCGCTCCGCGCTATTCAAGCCTATGACCCAAGACCTAGATCAGGTGTTTGCCGCCCTCGCCGACCCCACGCGCCGTGCCATCCTCGCTATGCTGCTGGAGGATGATATGGCCGTGACCGATGTCGCAGACCCCTTCGAGATGTCGCTCGCCGCGATCTCGAAACATTTGGGCGTGCTGACAGCGGCGGGGCTGATCAGTCAGGAAAAGCGGGGGCGGGTGAAATGGTGCAAACTGGAACCGGATGCGCTGCGGGATGCGTCGGTCTGGATGCAGGGGTTCGGGCAATTCGAGCCGGTGAACCTAGATGCCTTCGAGCGTTTTTTGGAAATAGAGCTGCCTGAGGGTGGCGAAGGCGAGAGGCGCTCAGGGTCGGAATAAAGAGAGTGATCCCCCCTTGCCGCGAGGTAAATAAGACAAGGGGAGGATCAATCGACGGTCAGATGACGCCGAATGCGAAACGCAAAATAGCCAAAACCACGACGATCAACCCGATCAGGTAAATAATACTACGCATGGTGGTGTCCTTCACTGTTAATTCACGCCCCAACGCAGGGCGTCGCGCTAAGGTTCCACCGATTCCGCAACTTTCTGAATTTTTATGATTTTTCTTCGCCATCCGCGCGCAGCAGCAGCGAAAGCGCCAGGATCGTCATCAGCACCCCGCCCCAGACCAGCGCCCCCGGCAGGGCATTGCCAAAGCCCAATTCCCACAGGATTACCCAGCTGGGCGTGAGATAGGTATAGGCCATGACCTTGGCCGAGGGCAGCCGGAGCGTCGCGAATTGCAGCAGAACCACCGTGGCCGCCGTGGCGAAGACCGCGACATATAGAATAGTGATCCAGACCAAGGGGCGCAGCCCGCTCCAATCGGTCGCGCGGAGGTCTTGCCAGCCGTAAAGCCCCAAGAGCACCGTGCCCGCCAGCAAGGTGCCAAAGGTGAACATCACCGCACTTTCGCCCCGGTTCAGCCGCCGTACCATCGGGGTGTAAAGCGCATGGCTGATGCAGCCGACGAAATAGATCGCCTCCCCCCGCCCGATGTCGAAGGCCAGAAGCGCCGAAAGGTCGCCGCGAAAGATCACCCAAAGCGCCCCGGCCCCGCCGATGGCCAGCGCCAGCGCCATGCGCGGCGTCATGACCTGCCGCATCAACAGCCACGCGAACCCCGCCGCCATCACCGGCACAAGGGTAAAGACCGCCGCCGCAGCCACCGGGGGCGCGGTCTTCAACCCTTCGAACATCAAAACGAAGTAGAGCGTGAACAGCCCCGCCAGCACGAGATAGCGCCAAGGTGCTGCAAAGCCCGCCCGGCTGATATCGCCTCGCCCCCAGGCCAAAACCCCGACCAAGACCGTCGCCAAGGCGAAACGCAGGGCGTTCAGCGCTGTCGGCGTGATCTCATTCGCCACCTGCGCCCCGAGCGAGAATGACCCGGCCACCAAGGCCGAGAAGCAAAGCATCGCCAGATGCCCCTGCGCCGCGGCGCTTATTCGGGACATGTGACCGCATCCTCGGCGTGTTCCTTAAGGAACCGCAGCACCGCCTGCACCTTACTGGTGCGGTGCAGATCGACATGGGTGACCAGCCAAAGCGCACTGCCCCATTCGGGACGCGGCGCGTGAATCTCGACCAATTGCGGATCGTTGCGCCCCATTGCGGCGGGCAGGCCGCCGATCCCGGCCCCGGCCCGCAGCGCCGCCTCCATCGCCGTGCCGCTGGTGCTGCGCCATGTCACGCTTTCCTCCGGCACCGTGGTCCAGAGCCACTTGTGATAGGGCGCGCGGCTGTCGCGGTTGTCGGCGGCGATGAAACGGTGCTTGTGGTAATCCTCCGGCCCCTGCGGGATGCCGTACTGCGCCACATAGTCCCGGCTGGCATAGGCACCCACCGCCAACTGCGCATAGGGCTGCACCACATTGTCGGGCTGATCCGGCACGGCCCCGGCGCGAATGGCGACATGCGCCTCGCCATATTCGAGCCGGAACAGGCGCTCTCCGATTAGATAGCGCACCACCAGTTCCGGGTTCTGGCGCTGGAACTCGGTCAGCAAAGGCGCAAGCTGCGGGGCGAGGAAATCGAGCGAGGTGATCACCAACTCCCCTGAAACATCGCTGCCGCGCCCCTTGATCCGCCCGGCCAATTGGCTGAACTGATCGTCGGTCGCCCGCGCCACCCGCAGCAGGTCTTCCCCCGCTTCTGTCGCCGTGTAGCCGCGTGCATGGCGCTGAAACAGCTTCACCCCAAGTCGCCCCTCAAGCGCGTCGATATGACGGATTACTGTGGCATGATGCACGCCCAGCACCTCTGCCGCGCCGCTCACGGTGCCAAGCTGGGCGACCTGATAGGCGGTTCTGATTTCGTCCCAATTGTCCATTGTTCACCTCGCCTTCCCGCCTTGTGCATTTACGAACATGGTCACGCTCATTCTGGCAGTTGCGTTCGCGAGCACAATGGCCAATTCCATGCCATCAGATTTACCCTTGGAACAAGGATCAACACCATGGCCACATTGCGCATCGAAACCTCGGTGAACCGCGAAAACTCCGTCACCCGCAAATTGACGGATCGGATCATCGCGACCCTGGGCGACAGCGACGTCGTCACCCGTGACATCGCCAGCGAACCCCTGCCGCTGATAGATTCGACATGGGCCAGCGCCCGGGTGAAACCCGCCGAAGAGCGTTCAGAGTTGGATCAAGAAGCCCTCGCTCTCTCCGACGCGCTGGTCGCCGAAGTGCAGGCCGCCGATACGATCGTCATCGGCGCGCCCATCTATAACTTCACTATTCCCGCCTCGCTGAAAGCGTGGATTGACCTGATCGCCCGCGTCGGCGTGACCTTCCGCTACACCGAAGACGGCCCCAAAGGGCTGCTGGAAGACAAACGCGTGATCGTCGCCTTCGCCTCGGGCGGGACGGGCATCGATTCTGCCGCCGATTTCGCCAGCGGCTACCTGCGCTTCGTGCTGGGCTTTCTGGGCATTACCGATGTGACCTTTGTCGCGGCGGACCAACTGGCCATGGACGCTGAAGGCACCATCGCCCGCGCCCATGCACAGATCGACGCGCTGCGCGACGCGGCCTAAGCGCCCCGCCCTCCCCTCCAAATCAGCCGCGTCCCCACACCGGGGCGCGGCTTTTGCGTGGTAGCCCTTCGCCACCCAGCCCACCCGGCTTGACTCGCGGCCCCGCAGCGCGTAAACGCCAACCGATCTCCGGAAGCATTGCCTTCCGGTCCCGACCTGTCGTCGGGATCGCCCCCAGTCAGCGCGTTGCGCCCACTGGGGCGTTTGTGCATTTTCGCGCGCGTCCTTAAATAGGGGCAAGTGCAACCGACCCGAAAGGCCCTGTGCCCATGTTTGAGAATCTAAGCGAACGGCTCTCTGGTGTCTTTGACCGCCTGACCAAACAAGGCGCGCTCAGCGACGAGGACGTCAAGACCGCCCTGCGCGAAGTGCGCGTCGCCCTGTTGGAAGCGGACGTTTCGCTGCCCGTGGCGCGTGAATTCGTCAAGACGGTGCAGGAAAAGGCGACGGGCCAAGCGGTGACCAAATCGGTGACGCCGGGCCAGCAGGTCGTCAAGATTGTCCATGATGCGCTGATTGACGTGCTGAAAGGCGAAGGCGAACCCGGCTCGCTAAAGATCGACAGCCCGCCCGCGCCGATCCTGATGGTCGGCCTGCAGGGCGGCGGTAAGACCACCACCACCGCGAAACTCGCCAAGCGCATGAAAGACCGCGATGGCAAGCGCGTGTTGATGGCCTCGCTCGACGTGAACCGCCCCGCCGCGATGGAGCAACTGGCGATCCTCGGCACCCAGATCGGCGTCGACACGCTGCCGATCGTCAAAGGCGAAAGCCCCGTTCAGATCGCCAAACGCGCCAAGACGCAGGCGGGCTTGGGCGGCTATGACGTCTATATGCTCGACACCGCGGGCCGCCTGTCCATCGACGAAGAGTTGATGAGCCAAGTCGAAGCCGTGCGCGACGTGGCCAATCCACGTGAAACATTGCTGGTCGTCGACGGCCTGACCGGCCAAGACGCCGTGCATACGGCCGAGAACTTTGACGCGCGCATCGGCATCACCGGCGTGGTGCTGACCCGGATGGACGGCGACGGCCGCGGCGGTGCTGCGCTCTCGATGCGGGCCGTGACCGGCAAGCCGATCAAGTTCGTCGGTCTGGGCGAAAAGATGGACGCGCTCGAAACCTTCGAGCCTGAGCGCATCGCGGGCCGCATCCTCGGCATGGGCGATATTGTCGCGTTGGTGGAGAAGGCCCAAGAAACCATCGAGGCCGAACAGGCCGAAAAGATGATGAAGCGCATGGCCAAGGGTCAGTTCAATATGAACGACCTGAAGATGCAGCTTGAACAGATGATCAAGATGGGCGGGATGCAGGGCATGATGGGCATGATGCCCGGTATGGGGAAAATGGCGAAACAGGTCGAGGACGCCGGTTTTGACGACAAGATCCTCAAGCAGCAGATCGCCCTCATCCAGTCCATGACCAAGAAAGAGCGCGCCAACCCTGCCCTGCTGCAGGCCAGCCGTAAGAAGCGTATCGCCAAGGGTGCCGGCATGGAGGTCTCCGACCTCAACAAGCTGATGAAGATGCACCGCCAGATGTCCGACATGATGAAGAAGATGGGCAAGATGGGCAAAGGCGGCATGCTCAAGCAGGCCATGAAGGGCATGATGGGCAAGGGCGGCATGCCCGGCGGCATGGACCCCAGCCAGATGGACCCCAAGGCGCTGGAAGCGGCGGCCAAGCAGATGGGCGGCAAGCTGCCCGGCGGTCTGGGCGGCATGGGGGGCGGCCTCGGCGGCGGCATGGGCCTGCCCGGCGGCCTCAGCGGTTTCGGAAAGAAGAAATGACCGATACCGTCACAGATACCGCCGCCCGCGCCGCCGAGCTGTTGAAAGAGCACCGCGCCTCGATCGACCGGCTCGACGCGATCCTCGTCTATACGCTGGGCGAGCGGTTCAAACACACGCAGGCCGTGGGGAAACTCAAGGCCACGCACGACCTTCCCCCCTCCGATCCGGCCCGCGAAGCGGCCCAGATCGAGCGGCTCGAAGATTTGGCGGAAGCGGCGGACCTCGACCCCGTCTTCGCCAAGAAGTTCTTGAACTTCATCATCGCCGAAGTCATTCGGCACCACAAAACCCACCAAGAAGAATAGGACGGCCTCCCGTCCCCCCCAACCAACCTAAAGGATCAAACACCATGGCAATGAAAATTCGTCTCGCCCGCGGCGGCTCCAAAAAGCGCCCCTTCTACCGTATCGTGGCTGCCGACAGCCGCATGCCGCGCGATGGCCGCTTCATCGAGAAGCTGGGCACCTACAACCCGCTGCTGCCGAAAGACAGCGAAGACCGCGTGAAAATGGACGTGGAAAAGGTGCAGGAATGGATCGCCAAAGGCGCCCAGCCGACCGAGCGCGTTGTTCGCATGCTGGAAGCCGCTGGCGTCCGCGAAAAGACCGAGCGTAACAACCCCAAAAAGGGCACACCGGGCAAGAAAGCCCAAGAGCGCGTGCAAGAGAAGGCCGACAAGGCCGCTGCCGCTGCCGAGGCCGCCAACGCCCCTGCCGAAGAAGCTTCCGCAGAATAAGCTTCGAGCGCCCGGCATGGATACATTCTCTGATGACTTCCGTGCCGGGCTGCACGACCTGATGCGATGGCGGCGCGACGTGCGCCGCTTTCGCACAGACCCGCTGGACGAGGCGCTGGTGCAAAGCTGCCTCGACAGTTTCAACCTCGCCCCCTCCGTGGGCCTGTCGGAACCCTGGCGGATCATCCGCGTCGCCTCCGACACCGCGCGGCAAGCTGCGCTTGAGAATTTCCAATCCGCCAATGCCCGCGCCCTCGCCGGATACGAGGGTGAGAAGGCCGCGCTCTATGCCGGGCTCAAACTCTCGGGGATGAGCGACGCGCCCGAGCAATTGGCGATCTACTGTGATGAGAGCCCCCAGAAGGGCAGCGGCCTTGGCGCGGGCACCATGCCCGAGATGCGGCGCTATTCGGTGGTGGGGGCGATCACCCACCTATGGCTCACCGCCCGCGCCCATGGCCTTGGGCTGGGCTGGGTTTCGGTGCTCGACCCCGCGCGGCTGAACCGTGACCTCGCGGTGCCAGAGGACTGGTCGCTGGTGGCCTATCTCTGCATGGGCTGGCCCGAGGAAAACAGCCTGACGCCGGAACTGGAAACCAAGGGTTGGGAGACCCGCGCCCCCCGCCTCAAGGTCGAGACCCGCTGATGAGAAAGCTGCTGTTCCTTCTGTCCGTGCTCGTGCTCGGCTTTGTCCTTGGCATTCGCTATGATCGGCAGTTAATGCAGGATGAATGCAAAGCCGGGGCCGGTGAATGGACCGGGACGATCTGCGTGAATTCGGAGTTGTTGCAATGAGTGACCAAGACCTGATCTGCGTCGGCGCCATCGCGGGCGCCTATGGCGTGCGCGGCGAAGTGCGGGTGAAAAGCTACTGCGCCGTGCCCGAAGACATCGAAAATTACCGCCCGCTAAGCACCGAGGATGGCAGCCGCCAGTTCACCCTCGCCCTGCTGCACCCGGTCAAAAACGGCTTTGCCGCGCGCATCGCCGAAATCACCACCAAGGAAGAGGCCGACGATCTGCGCGGTGTCTCGCTCTTTGCCGCGCGGGATCAATTGCCGGGCCTGCCGGACGACGAATTCTACCACGCCGATCTCATCGGGCTTGAGGTCTATGACACCGGCGGCGTCCTGCTGGGGCGCGTGAAGACGGTGCAGAACCACGGGGCGGACGATCTGTTGGAACTGCACCTTGCAGGCAGTTCGGCCACCACCTTCCTGCCCTTCACCAAAGCCGCCGTGCCCACGGTCGACCTCGCCTCGGGCCGGATCATCGCCGACCCGCCTTTGGGCGTGCTGCCCGAGGGCAAGGATGGCTGAGACCGGAGCCGGATGATGCCTCGCCGGATCATCCTGCATCCCGGCTTTCACAAGACCGGAACCAGTTCCGTTCAAGCCACCCTGCGCGCCAACCGCGCCCTGCTGAAACCCCATGTTGCCCTGCGCCTGCGCTGGCAGATGAAAGACCTGCTGCATGCCGCGCGCGGCTATTCCACATGGCGCGACCCGCTCACCTTGCTCAAGGCCGAATACCGCTTCGACGCCCTTCTCGATGCCCTGCCCCGGATGCCACGCCGCACGCTGGTCCTCTCGGCTGAGGAACTGGCCGGTCACATGCCCGGACGGGGCGAACTGGCCGATTACAGCGCCGCGCCCGACCTGCTGGAGACCTTTACCCGCAGCCTGCGCCGCCGTTTCCCCCGGGCGGAGATCGTGGTCTACCTCTCCACCCGCGACCCGGCGGATTGGATCGCTTCGGCCTATTGGGAGCATGTCAAAGCCTCCTCCATGACGCTCGACCTTGCACAGTTCACATCCCGCTACGCCCCAGCGGCAGATTTGGATGCGGTGGCCGAAACGATGGCCCGCCGCCTGCCCTGCCCGGTGCATCACGCGCGGCTGGAGGCCTGCCGTGATCTGCCGCTTGGCCCCGCGACGCCACTTTTGGACCTCTGCGCATTGCCGCCTGAGGTCATGGCGCAGATGACCGTGCCCCCGCCCGCGAACAGGCGCTTGCCTGCAGAGCTTTTGCAGGCTCTGCTTGACGCCAACCGCCAACACGCCGATGACCCCGAGGCGCGCCGCCGCGCCAAGACCGCCCTATTGCAACAGGCAGGAACCGCATGAAACCCACCCGCTCTCACGGACGTCAAAGCGCACGGCCCAGCCTCACCCCCCGCGCCCTGATGCAGGACACGCCCGATTACGCCGATGTCTGGCAAGCCCGGATCGTCACGCTGTTTCCCGATCTCTTCCCCGGTGTGCTGGGGGCGAGCCTGACCGGAAAAGCGCTGCACGAAGGGCGTTGGCAGTTGCACACTCATGATCTGCGCGATTTCGGCATCGGCAAGCACCGCAATGTCGATGACACCCCCGCAGGCGGCGGGGCGGGCATGGTCATGCGCGCCGATGTGGTCGGCCCGGCGCTGGCGCGCGCGCAAAGCCATGCCCATGGGCGCTGGCCGATCCTCTACATGTCGCCGCGCGGGCGGCGGTTCGATCAGGCCATGGCGCGCGATCTGGCAAGCTGCGCGGGGGTGACGATGCTCTGCGGGCGGTTCGAGGGCGTCGACGAGCGGGTGATCGAGCATTTCGGGATAACCGAGGTCAGTCTGGGCGATTTCGTCATGACGGGGGGCGAGTTGGCCGCCCAAGCGATGATCGACGCCACCGTGCGCCTCTTGCCCGGCGTACTGGGCAATGCTGAGAGCATCGAAGAAGAAAGCCACGCCTCGGGCCTGCTGGAACATCCGCAATATACCCGCCCCGCCGAATGGCAAGGGCGTGAGATTCCACCCGTGTTGATGTCGGGCAACCATGGCGAGATCGCGAAATGGCGGCAGGCGCAGGCCGAAGAGCTGACCCGCAAGCGCCGCCCCGACATGTGGGCCGCGTTCGAGAGCAAGGACTGACCCCGCGCCTTCGGTACGGAACCCGCCCCTGCGCGGCGCGTTGATCCTCCATATCGGAGGGAGAATCCAAATGCTTGAACTTATTCTTATTCTGTTGATCGTCGCCGCCGTTGCAGCGCTCTTGGGCTTTGGCCGCGTGTCGGGCGCCGCGATGACCGGGGCGAAAGTGCTGATCGGCATCGTATTGGTGCTGTTTCTGCTCGTTGTCTTGGGCGTGATCGCGCTGGCCTGACGCGCCAGCGCACAGAGGTTTGAAACACTGAGGATCAAGGCGGCCACAGCCCCCCTTGATCCTATCGCTTCTGCCCCCTATACCCCGCGCATCCGGAATCGCTTTGGCGGCTCCGGTGCTTTGCGTTTTACGCAAAAAACTAAGCAATGACGACGATACCTCCGGCGGGGGGGCCATGATCGGAAACGATCCCGGCGCTGCCCGATAGAACCCGAAGCTCTGGGTCGCGACATAATTTCGTGGAATACCGCGAACATCATAGGAGAATGGTCAGATGAACCTGATCGCAGAGATCGAGGCGGAACAAGTCGCCGAACTGGGGAAAGAGATCCCCGACTTCCGTGCCGGTGATACCGTTCGTGTTGGCTTTAAAGTCACCGAAGGCACCCGCACCCGTGTGCAGAACTACGAAGGCGTCTGCATTTCGCGCAAGAATGGCCACGGCATCGCCGGGTCCTTCACCGTGCGCAAAATTTCCTTTGGCGAAGGCGTGGAGCGTGTGTTCCCGCTGCATTCGACCAACATCGACAGCATCACCGTCGTGCGCCGTGGCCGCGTCCGTCGTGCCAAGCTGTACTACCTGCGCAGCCGTCGCGGCAAATCCGCACGGATCGCCGAAAACGTCCACTACAAGCCGCTTTCCGGCGCGAACGCATAAAGGACTGGTCGATGAAAACCGATACACATCCCGAATACCACATCATCAACGTCAAGATGACCGACGGCACCGTTGTGGAAATGAAATCGACATGGGGCAAAGAAGGCGACCAGCTGTCGCTCGACATCGACCCCTCCGTGCACCCTGCCTGGACCGGCGGCACGGGCCGCATCATGGACACCGGCGGCCGCGTGTCGAAGTTCAAAAACAAATACGCAGGTCTGGGCTTCTAAGCCTTACCGACATTGCGAAACAAAGGCGCGGCCCCTTATGGGTCGCGCCTTTTGCGTTTGGGGATGGGGCAGTGAATGGGGCCGAGACCGGGTGGTTGCGGCAAGCGCTGTGGAGGTATTTTTAAAAGGATGAAGTTAAGGGGGAGGCGTGCCGCTGGAGGCCGGGGCGCATGGGGAGGCCGGGCTAGAGGCGACGCTCTTGTAGGGCGGCTTGGGCGCCGTAGCCGTGCAGGTGGGACAGCACCGCGCCATAGGCGATCAGCAGATAGGCGAGCAGTTCCGTGCCTTCTTGGACGGTGGTTTTGATTTGCGGGTCATAGGCTGTGCCCATGACGGCCTCCCACAGGGCGCCGGTGCCGAAAATCCGTGAGAAGAAGAGCAGCAGCACCACGCCGATATAGACGAAAGTGGCGGAGCGGGTTTGCAGATGGTGCAGCATGGGCAGCAGCGTGGTGCCGCGGTTGCGCCATGCGATGAAGCTGCCCACCGCCAGTGTCACGAGGGCGGGGTAGATCCAGAACCCGTGTTGGATACGGTCGAGCGCGGCGTCATATTCGCGCAGGAACATGCAAGCGAAGAGCGTGGCCGCCAGCGTCAGATACCCCCGCATACCCACATGTTGATAAGCGCCCAACATGAAAATTGCAGCCGCGATGGCCAGCAGGGTGTTGTGCATATGTTCGGTCAGCGAATCTTCGGTGACGCCATCGCCCAGAACGGCCGTATCGAGGTAGACCGTCACCGGCACCAGCGCCACCAGCAGGCAAACCAGCGCGAACTCCGCGATCACCATGGCCAGAGACGGCAGCACGCCACGGGCTGTTGTCGGCTTTGATCTGGTGGGGTGGTGATCTGGCATGAGGAAGGCCTTGCTTAAGCGGTTCTTTGGGGTGCATTGGCGCGCGGTAAGGCGCCGTGTTACAACCTGTCTTGGGCAGTGAAAATAGTGCAAATATCCGTGATGTCCAAAAGCGGCAGGGCTGCCACGGTCGGGCCGAACAAGCGGCCTCGCCACTTTCCAAAGGCGTGAACCCTACATATAGTGCGGCTCAACAATATCCTGCCTTGAAGGGCAGGCGCGAAGGGACAGCAGTATGGCGCATATTATCGTCGTCGGTAACGAAAAAGGCGGCGCGGGCAAATCGACCGTTTCCATGCATGTGGCGACGGCCTTGGCGCGGCTTGGCCATAAGGTCAGCGGGCTGGACCTCGACCTGCGGCAGCGGACCTTTGGGCGCTATATCGAAAACCGCCGGGCCTTCATGCGCGAGTCCGGCCTGACGCTGGCCAGTCCGACGCTGTGCGAATTGCCGGATGTGGAGGCCAGCAGCCTGCGCCCCGGCGAGAATATGTATGACCATCGCTTGAGCGCCGCCGTGGCCGCGCTGGAGCCGGACAATGATTTCATTCTGATCGACTGCCCCGGCTCGCACACGCGGCTCAGTCAGGTGGCCCATTCGCTGGCGGACACTTTGATCACGCCACTGAACGACAGTTTCATCGACTTTGATCTTTTGGCCCATATCGACGCCAATGGCGAGAAGATCACCGGCCCCTCCGTCTATTCCGAGATGGTTTGGAACGCGCGGCAGCTCAGGGCGCAGGCCGGGCTGTCGGCCATCGACTGGATCGTGGTACGCAACCGTTTGGGGGCGCAGCGCATGGTCAATAAGGAAAAGATGGAGCGCGCGATCAACAACCTCAGCAAGCGGATCGGCTTTCGCACCGCGCCGGGGTTCAATGAGCGGGTGATCTTTCGGGAGCTTTTCCCGCGCGGTCTGACCTTGCTGGACCTCAAGGATATCGGGGTAAAACAGCTCAATATCTCGAATATCGCCGCGCGGCAGGAGCTGCGTGAGTTGATCAAAGCGCTGGAGTTGCCGGGCGTCAGCCCCGACTTTTGATCCTAGTGGCGCGGCAGCGGCGGAACGACCCGGCGGCGGCGCGACAGGGCGACGAGGTTCGACAAGAACAGCGCGCCCACGACGATCGCCCCGCCGATCAGCGCATAGATGCCCGGGTCTTCGCCCAGCACCGCCCAGACCAGCAGCGGCGCCAAAACGGATTCCAACAGGACGAGAAGGCCTACTTCGGCGCTTGAGATATAGCGCGGGCCGAGCGCGATGAGCCCGGCGCTGGCGGCCATGAATGCCGCGTAGAGCAGCATTTGCGGCAGTTCTGCGGTGGGCATCTGCAGCGGCTGCGCCACAGGCAGCAACACCGCCCCGGCCAGCAGATAGGCCAATGCCACCGCCGGCACCATCGACACCGCGCGCGCGTGGCGCGCCGCTGTCAGCGCCCCGGCGAAGATGGCCGAGATCGAAAGAGCCAGCAGATCGCCCGCGCGCGAGGCATTCTCGGTCTCGCCCGAGCCGAAGGCGATCACGGCCAATCCGGCAAGCACCGCCGCGATGGTAAAGAACATGCGTCGGCTGATCGGCTCGCCCAGAAAGACCCGGCTATAGATCGCGGCAAAGACCGGCAGCGAGGCAAGGATAAAGACCACATTCGCGACGGAGGTCAGGCGCACGGCCAGCACGAAGCCGACCCCGGCGCAGGCCACGCCGCCGATGTAGATGGCGCTCGCCCATCCGGCGCGGCGGAGGGCGCGGAAGGGGGCGGTGCCCTGGGCCATTAGCAGGCCCGTGCCGATGGTTATGCCCACGAGGGTCACCTTCCAAAAGGCGAGCGTCAGCATCGGCGCGTCGATGACGCGCACGAAAAGCGCTTCGGGAACGATGCACATCACCCCGAGAAAGGTGAGCAGGAGGCCTTTGGTCTGATCTGTCATGCGCCATCGGTGGCGGTTTCCACGGGCTAAGTAAAGCCCCCCTGCCCCACATCCGACAGCTTGAGCAGCGCCCGCCGCAGCACCGCCGCCTCGGCAGGGTCCAGCGCATCCATCAGCGCGGCATTGTAGCGCTGCGCCACGGCGCGCAGATCGTCATAGGCCGCCTGGCCCTGCCGGGTCAGCGACAGATGCTCCACCCGCCGATCCTCTGGGTCACGGCTGCGGGTCACGAAGCGCCGCTCGGTCAGGCGGTGCACGGCGCGGCTGATCTTGGTCTTATGCATCCGCGCGCGCTGGCCGATCTCGCTTGCCGTGAGTTGCCCATAGAGGCCGAGGTGGAACAAGACCCGCCATTCGGTGCGCAGCATGCCGTAGCGGCTTTTGTAGATCTGCTGAAACTCAAGCGATGACGCCTCTGCCGCTTGGTTCAGCAGGTAGGGCAGAAAATACTGAAGCTGAAACTCACCGTCCGCCATGCTGCGCCGCTTGTTAGTTACAAATCCAACTATTACGCTTGTAACAGATTCTGCAAGGGGGCACAGATGACCAGCCAGTCCAAGCCATCGACGATGACAACCGCGGCCACCACATCGGGCACGCATCCGGGCTATATGCCCGGCTTCGGCAATGATTTCGAAACCGAAGCCCTGCCCGGTGCCCTGCCGCAGGGCATGAACTCCCCGCAGAAATGCAACTACGGGCTCTATGGCGAGCAGCTTTCCGGCACGGCCTTTACCGCGCCTTCTCATCAGAACGAGCGGACGTGGTGTTACCGCATCCGGCCTTCGGTCAAACATTCCTCGCGCTACACGCGGATCGACCTGCCCTATTGGAAGTCCGCACCGCATATGCCTGCGGATGTGACCAGCCTTGGCCAATACCGCTGGGATCCTGTGCCGCATAGCGACACGCCGCTGACGTGGCTCACCGGCATGCGCACGATGACCACCGCCGGGGACGTGAACACCCAAGTTGGCATGGCGAGCCATATCTACCTCGTGACCGAGAGCATGGTGGACAGCTATTTCTACTCTGCCGACAGCGAACTGCTGATCGTCCCGCAGGAGGGCAGCTTGCGCTTTTGCACCGAGTTGGGCGTCATGGACATCGCCCCGCAGGAGATCGCCATCATTCCGCGCGGGCTGGTCTACCGGGTCGAGGTGCTCGACGGCCCCGCGCGCGGCTTTGTCTGCGAGAACTACGGCCAGAAGTTCCACCTGCCAGCCCGCGGCCCGATCGGCGCCAACTGCATGGCGAACCGGCGCGATTTCAAGACCCCGGTGGCGGCTTTCGAGGACCGCGAGGTGCCCTCGACCGTCACCATCAAGTGGTGCGGTCAGTTCCACGAGACCCGGATCGGGCATTCGCCGCTCGACGTGGTGGCATGGCACGGCAACTACGCGCCGGTGAAATACGACCTCAACACCTATTGCCCGGTTGGCGCGGTGCTCTTTGACCACCCGGACCCGTCGATCTTCACCGTGCTGACCGCGCCCTCGGGCGTGGAGGGCACCGCCAATATCGACTTCGTGCTGTTCCGCGACCGCTGGATGGTGGCCGAGGATACCTTCCGCCCGCCATGGTATCACAAGAACATCATGTCCGAGCTGATGGGCAATATCCACGGCCAGTATGACGCCAAGCCCAAGGGCTTCGTCCCCGGGGGCATGAGCCTGCACAATATGATGCTGCCGCATGGGCCGGACCGGAACGCTTTCGAGGGCGCGTCGAATGCCGAGTTGGCGCCCCATAAGCTCGACAACACGATGTCCTTCATGTTCGAGACCCGCTTCCCGCAGCACCTCACGGAGTTCGCCGCCCGCGAGGCGCCCTTGCAGGACGATTACATCGACTGCTGGGAAAGCCTTGAGAAAAAGTTCGACGGCACCCCGGGCAAGAAGTGACCGCCCTCGAAAGGACCGCAATGACCCTGATGACCTCTTGGGTGGAAAGCGCCAATTCGGCCACCACCGATTTCCCGCTGAACAACCTGCCCTACGGCGTCTTTTCGACCAATCAGCTTGAGGCGCGCTGCGGCGTGGCCATCGGGGACATGATCCTCGACATGGCCGCGCTGGAGGAAGAGGGGCTGATCGCCCTCGCCGAGGAGCCGCTGTTCGATGTGCCCTATTGGAACGATGTGATGGACCTTGGCCCCACGGCTTGGGCCTCTTTGCGGTCCCGGCTGATCGAATTGCTCAGCGCCGATGCGCCGGATCAAGCCGCCGTTGCCCCTCATCTGGTGCCGATGGAGGCCGCGCAGTTGCACATGCCGATGATGGTTTCCGAATATACGGATTTCTACGCGGGCAAGCATCACGCCACGAATGTCGGCACCATGTTTCGCGGAGCCGAGAACGCGCTGCCGCCGAATTGGCTGCACATCCCCATCGGCTATAATGGCCGCGCCTCCACCGTCGTCGTCTCGGGGACCGAGATCACGCGGCCCAATGGCCAGTTGAAAGCCCCCGAAGCCGAAGCGCCGCATTTCGGCCCCTGTCAAAAACTCGACATCGAGTTGGAGATGGGCGCGATCGTCGGCACCTCGACCGAGATGGGCCAGCCGATCCGCATCATTGAGGCTGATGAGATGATCTTTGGCTATGTCTTGCTGAACGACTGGTCGGCGCGGGACATTCAGGCGTGGGAATACCAACCGCTCGGCCCCTTTCAGGCGAAAGCCTTCGCCACCTCGATCTCCCCTTGGATCGTGACCCGTGACGCGTTGGAGCCCTTTCGCACCCCGACGCCCGCGCGGGAAAAAGACCTGCTGCCCTACCTGCGCGAGAGCAAACCCGGCCTTTATGACATCGAGCTTTCCGTGATGCTCCAGCCCGAGGGCGGCGAGGCCGAGGAAATCGCCCGCACCAACTACCGCGAGATGTATTACTCCGCCGCGCAGCAGTTGACGCATCATGCCTCTTCGGGCTGCGCGATGAACGCGGGCGATCTTTTGGGTTCCGGCACGATCTCCGGCCCCGAGAAATCGCAACGCGGGTCGCTCTTGGAACTGTCATGGGGCGGCAAGGAGCCGATCACCCTCGCAGACGGCAGCACCCGCAGCTTTGTCGAAGACGGCGACACGCTGACCCTCACCGGCCACGCACAGGGCGATGGCTATCGCGTGGGCTTTGGCAATTGCACCGGCAAGGTCCGCCCGGCACTCGACTTTTCCTGAACAGACCGCGCAACCGCGCCGGCGAAGCAAGACAGAAGGACAACATATGGCCAAGCAATTCGCATCCCAAGGCGACATGACCGAGAAAGAAATCTCCTTTACGCAAGTGGGCGAGGGTCTCTACGCCTTCACCGCCGAGGGCGATCCGAACTCCGGCGTGATCATTGGCGACGACAGCGTGATGATCATCGAAGCACAGGCGACGCCGCGTCTGGCGAACAAGGTCATCGACTGCGTCCGCTCGGTCACCGACAAGCCGATCAGCCATCTGGTGCTGACCCATTACCACGCTGTGCGCGTACTCGGGGCATCTGCCTTCGGTGCCTCGCAGATCATCATGTCCGAGAAGGCCCGCGCCATGGTCGCCGAACGCGGCCAGGAGGATTGGGACAGTGAATTCGAGCGTTTTCCACGTCTTTTCGAAGGTCATGAGAGCATCCCCGGGCTCACCTGGCCCACCACCACCTTCAATGGGCGGATGAGCGTTTATCTCGGCAAGCGCCGGGTCGATATCATGCAGTTGGGTCGCGCCCATACGGCGGGTGACGCGGTGGTCTATGTGCCCGACCAAAACGTCATGTTCACCGGCGATATCGTGGAATACCATTCCGCCTGCTACTGCGGCGACGGGCATTTCCACGACTGGCCCGAGACGCTGGAACGGATCCGCGCCTTCGACCTCGACGCGATCGCGCCGGGCCGGGGCGACGCGCTGGTAGGGCGCGAGATGGTAAATGCCGCGATCGACAGCACCGCAGAATTCGTGCGCTCCACCTACCGCCCTGCGGCCCGCGTGGCCCTGCGCGGCGGCACCTTGAAAGAGGCATGGAACGCCGTGCGCGCCGAATGCGACCCCAAGTTCGGCGATTATGCCATCTACGAGCACTGCCTGCCCTTCAACGTCGCCCGCGCCTATGACGAGGCGCTGGACATCGACACGCCGCGCATCTGGACGGCGGCGCGCGACAAAGAGATGTGGGAGGCGCTGTCGGACTGATGTCCCTGCCCGCGCTTCTTCCTGCCCTGATCGTGCTGGCGCTGGCGCTTTGGTTCTATCTGGTCTTCGCGCTGGTGATGGAGCACCGCCGCCACGCGGCACACCGCAGCGGGCAGCCCTACGCGGGGCTGCGCGACACGGCGCAGGTTTGGTCAAAGATGCTGCGCGCGCCCGAATACCGCGGTGCGCGCCGCCGGGTGGCGCTGGTGACGCTGGCCTTGCTGGCCCTGCTGCTCCTGCGCGCCTTTCTCTAAGGATACCGCCATGGCCTATGCCTACACCCCCTTCCCCTACAGCCCCCCGCCCGGCTTGACCGCGCCCGAGCCGCGGCACCCGGTTGTGATCGTAGGCGCTGGCCCTATCGGGCTGTCGATGGCAGTGGACTTGGCCCTGCGCGGGGTCAAATCGGTCGTGCTGGATGACAACAATGTCGTCTCCCTCGGCTCCCGCGCGATCTGCTGGGCGAAACGGACGCTGGAGATTTTCGACAGGCTCGGCATCGGGGAGCGGATGTTGGAAAAGGGCGTGACATGGAAAGTGGGCCGCCAGTTTCACGGGGAACAGGAAGTCTATAACTTCGACCTGCTGCCCGAGCCGGGGCATAAATATCCGGCTTTCGTGAACCTTCAGCAGTATTACGTCGAAGAGTATCTCATCGAACGCGCGCAAGAATTCCCCGACCTGATCGACCTGCGCTTTCTCAACAAGGTCACCGATCACAAAGGCCACGCGGATCATGTCGAGCTGACGGTCGAGACGCCGGATGGCCCCTACCAGCTGGAAACCGACTGGTACATCGCCTGCGATGGGGCAGGCTCGGCCACGCGCAGACGGATGAACCTGCCCTTCGAGGGGCAGACCTTTGACGAACATTTCCTCATTGCCGATGTGGAGATGGAGACCTCCCCCTTCGGCGACCATGACACGCCCGAGCGGTGGTTCTGGTTCGCCCCGCCCTTTCACAACGGCCAATCCGCGCTGCTGCACAAACAGCCCGACAACATCTACCGCATCGACCTGCAACTGGGGCCAGAGACCGACCCAAAAGCCGAAGCGACCGAAGAGAAGGTCGTCCCCCGCCTGAAACAGATGCTGGGCGATGCGCCGTTCCGGCTGGATTGGATGAGCGTCTATAAGTTTCGCTGCGCACGGCTGGAGAATTTTGTGCATGATCGGGTCGTCTTTGTCGGCGACAGCGCCCATGTGGTCAGCCCTTTTGGGGCGCGGGGCGGCAATGGCGGGGTGCAGGATGTTGACAACCTCGGCTGGAAACTGGCCGCTGTGGTGCAGGGCGATGCGCCGCCAAGCCTGATTGAGAGCTATGACATCGAACGCGGCCATGGCGCGGACGAGAACATGCGCAACTCCGCCCGCGCGACCAATTTTATGACGCCCAAATCCCCCATCGAGACCCTGTTTCGCAACGAGGTGCTGACGCTCGCAGCAAAGCACCCTTTCGCGCGCAAACTGATTAACTCAGGCCGGTTGTCGCAGCCCTGCACGCTGGCCCAAAGCCCGCTGCAAACCGCAGGCGACGCGCCCCTGCGCCCCGGCAGCGCATTGATCGACGCGCCGTTGGTCGGGCCTGCGGGGGATTGCTGGCTGTTGGATGCGGTTCAAGGCCGGTTCACCCTGCTCGCCGTGGGCGAGATCACCGCCCCCGACCTTCCCGGCCTTGCCCGGATCGGCATAGATCAATCCCATGATGCCTACCCCTGTTTTCAGGGCAAGGACGGCCACGCGCAAAGGCGCTATGGCAGCGGATTCCTCTATCTGCTGCGCCCCGATGGCCATGTTTGCGCCGTCTTCGACCGGCCCGACAGCGCCGCGATTGCCCGCGCCTTTGACCGTGCGAAAGGAGCTACCGCATGATCCTCGAAGACAACCTCGGCGCCGAGGGCGACAGCGTCTATGCCGCCCTCATGGCCGCCCATGAAGGGCTGAGCGCGGCGGAAAGCCACGCTCTCAACGCCCGGTTGGTTCTGATGCTGGCCAATGAACTCGGCGATCCCGCCCGGCTTGCGGCGCTTTTCAAAGCCGCGCGCGAACTGGCTTAACCCGCCAGCCTCACAGCACTTTTCCCCCATGCCCGCGCTTGCCGGGCCGCTTTCCTGCGCTAGCTTGCTGCTCAACTTCCCGCGACAGGCTTGACGCAACGCGCCTGATCGGCAGACTAAACACCCCGCGCCCACCTCAAGAGGCGACAAAAGCAGGTCAACTGCATCACCTGCCCCACCGTGAAAAGTGGGGATCCGCGATGGCCCGGCCAACGCACCAACGGAGAGGAAAATCATGGAATTTTTGACACGCACCGGAAAACCGCTGCCGCAATCCGTGCTGAGATCAGCCGAGAACGCCAAGAAAGACCCCGTCAGCAGACGCGAGTTTCTGGCGATTGCGAGCGCCTTCGGGGCCACGTCCGCCACCGCTTATGGGATGCTTGGCATGGCCGCGCCCGCCCGTGCGGCGGCCCATGCCAACCTCAAGGAAGGCGGCACCGTGCGGATGCAGATGGAGGTGCGTGCCCTGAAAGACCCGCGCACTTATGACTGGTCGCAAATCGCCAACTTCAGCCGCGGCTGGCTGGAATATCTCGCCATCTGGGAGAATGACGGCACCTTCACCCCCGGCCTGCTGGAAAGCTGGGAGATCAACGACGACGCCACCGAATACACGCTGAACGTCCGCAAGGGCGTGACATGGAACGACGGCACCGCCTTCACCGCGCAGGACGTGGCGCGCAACATCGAAGGCTGGTGCGACAAGTCGCTCGAAGGCAACTCCATGGCGGGCCGTTTCGCGACGCTGGTGGATGAGGAAAGCGGCAAGGCCATCGAGGGCGCGATCGAGGTGGTGGACGACCACACCGTGAAGCTCACGCTGCCCAAATCCGACATCACGCTGATCCCCGGCATGGCCGACTATCCCGCCGCGATCACGCCCGAAGGGTTCGACCCCGACACGATGCTGGAAAACCCCAAGGGCACCGGCCCCTACCTACCGGAATCGCTTGAAGTGGGTGTGAAAAGCGTGCTGGTCAAGAACCCCGATCACATATGGTGGGGCACGGAGGTCTTTGGCGGGCCGTACATTGATCGCTTGGAGTATATCGACTACGGCACCGACCCTTCCGCATGGATCGCCGCGGCCGAGGCCGAAGAGGTCGATGCTTTCTACTCCATGGAGGGCGAATATATCGACGTGATGAGCACGCTTGACGGCTGGGTCGAGAATGAGATCGCCACGGCGGCGACCATCGTGATCCGCCCCAACCAATTGGCCGAAATCGACGGCATGAAACCCTACGAGGACAAGCGCGTGCGCAACGCGCTGCAACTTGCCGTCGACAATGCCGTGCTGCTGGAACTGGGCTACGCCGGGCGCGGGATCGTGGCCGAGAACCACCACGTCGGCCCGATGCATCCCGAATATGCCGAGATCGAGCCGCCCAAGACCGACCCCGAAGCCGCCCGCGCGCTGATGGAAGAAGCCGGTATGGCGGATTACGAACACGAGCTTTTCTCGATCGACGATGCCTGGCGCAAGGACACGACCGATGCCGTGGCCGCGCAGCTGCGCGATGCGGGCATCAAGGTCAAACGCACCATCCTGCCCGGCTCGACCTTTTGGAACGACTGGGTGAAATACCCCTTCTCCTCGACCAACTGGAACGCGCGGCCTCTGGGCGTGCAGATCTGGGCGCTGGCCTACCGCTCGGGCGAGGCGTGGAACGAGTTTGGCTATGCCAACCCCGAGTTCGACGCCCTGCTGTCAGAGGCGCTGGCCACGGCGGATGTCGAAGCCCGTCGCGAGATCATGGCGAAGGGTGAGAAGATGCTGCAGGACGATGGTGTCACGATCCAGCCCTACTGGCGCTCGCTCTACAACCACACCCGCGAGGGGCTGGTGGGTGCCGCGCATCACATCGGTTTCGAATACCACCCGGCGCGGATGGCATGGGCGGAAGAGTGATCTGCCGCTAAGTCGAGACGCGAAAGGGCCGCAGCGATGCGGCCCTTTTTCTCTGCGCGGCGGCACAGTTACCCGCCAATCAACTCTTTCGCCATCATCATATGCACGCCTTTCTCGCGGTTCACCGTCTGGGTGATCCGCAGATCACCGGCCAGCGAACAGAGCACATAGGCATCCTCGCGGCTGATCCCCGCGCGTTCGGAGACAAGCGCGATCATGTCCCGCAGGGCCATCTCCGCGCAGCGATCGAGGTCGGGGGCCATGCCCATGGTGATCACATGGCTCGGCGTCTCGGCCTGCGGATAGCTAAGTGTGCGGTCCTTCAACACGGTCAAACGGAAGCGCCCCTGTAGCGCCGTCTCAATCGCCGTGACGCAGACCTCTCCATCGCCCTGCGCGCCATGCCCGTCCCCGCAGGAAAACAGCGCCCCTTCATTGAAGACCGGCAGGTAGAGCGTGCTGCCCGCCACCAGCTCTTTGTTGTCCAGATTGCCTCCATGTTTGCGCGGCTCGATGGTGGCGATCCGGCCCCATTCGGGCGGCGGGGCCACGGCCATCACGCCAAAGAACGGGGCCAAGGGCAGTTCCAGCCCCCAAGGCAGCCGGGCGACGCCCCGCTCTGCGTCCAGCGGGATGTTGCTGTGATAGGTCTCGGGGAAATCCTGCGGCAGCGTGCCCGCCAAGGGGCGGATAAAGTTATACCCCCAGTCCTGCCGCAGCGCGACATCGAGGATTTCGACCTTCAGCACATCGCCGGGCATCGCGCCTTCGACGGCGACCGGCCCGGTCAGGATATGGCCCGGCATCGGCGGCGGCCCTGCCTTGTGGATGTCGTAAAGTTCGGGCGGCACATGGAAGCCTTCGGGCGGCAGGCAATTGGGCGCGCCTGAGACGGTGTTGATAATCACCTCCTCGCCGCTTTGGATGGTCAGCGCGGGCGGGCGGCTGGCCTCGAAATAGCCCCAATGGCAGGTCTCGGGCGAAGACTGCAGCGTGGCGGTCATGACTGCGCCCCCCGATTGGCCAAGATGCCTTCGATCAGTTCCTGCACCCGCAGCGCTTCCTCTGGCGTCGCCAGTCGGCTGGCCTTGCCCGCCATCAGCAGCGCCATGTCATCAAGCTGCGCCTTGAGGCTGGTGGCGCGGGTGTCGGCGGGGGCGTCGCTGGTCGGCGCGAAATCCTCCCCGGTCGAGACGGTGTCGATAGAGAATTCCGAGATGCGGCGGCTGGCTTTCGCGCCTTTCACCGTCACCTCCTGCCGGTCCGGCTGCGCGCCACCGACAGAGCCGAGGATCGAAACCGGCAAGCCCTCTGCATTGACCAAGCGCGCTGCCACATGGGTCTCGCAGAGCTTGTCGTCGGGGTATTCCGCATGGGCCCACTGCAGGGTCAGCGGCCCCAACACCCGCTCGCTCAGGAAGAGGAAATGCGAGATCACCTCGCGCGTCATGCCCCCCTCAGCGGCAAAGCGCAGCCAATCGGCATCGACCTGCCACGCGCGGGGCCAAGCCGGATAGGTCACGATGATGTCGATGCCGCAAAGATCACCGAGCGCGCCCTCACGGATCGACCGTGTGAGATCGGTCAGCGCCGCCCCCGCCGCTTGTGTGAAATTCACCGCCGCCGGAACGCCCGCGGCCTGCAACGCGGCCACCAAGGCGCGGCTCTCTGCAATGTCCACGCCTAGCGGCTTTTCGAGGAAAATCGCCTTGTCCGCCGCTGCGGCCTCAAGCGCATAGGCTTTGCGCGGCACGGGTGGGCAGGCGAGGTAAACGAGATCGACATCGGCCATCGCCTCGGACGCCGTGGCAGAGACCACCGCCTCCGGCGCGACCTTTTGCGCGGCGGCGCAGGCCGCGGGGTCGGGATCCCACATGGTGGTGACCGTGAAGCCGGGGTGCAGCACCATGTTCTCGGCCATGCGCCGCCCCATGATCCCCAATCCGATTACCGCAGTCCTGATCGTCATCTTCGTCTCCCTCAATGTGCTGCGCGATAAGACGCTGCAATCGGGAGAACTTCAACTGCGCGCGGCGCAATTGCCTCAGGCAAGGTCGGCGCGGACCAAAGGTTTGATCACGCGAGCCAATTCTTCGGGCGCGGATTGGCTTTTGAACACATCCGCGATAGTGAAAACACAGGTGAAAGACCCTTCGAAACACAGCACCCCATTCTGCCGCGCCTTCATGCCGAAGGTGATGGATTTATTGCCAAGCCGTGTCGGATAGGTCTCGCACATCAGCTTGTGCCGCGGCGTGACCGGGCTGCGAAAATCCATCGACAGGTTGACAAAAGGCGTGCCGATATTGCGGTCGATCTGAAGTTGAAACCAACCGTCACCGTCGAAATGCGCCTCCCACCACGCGTTGATCGCATCCAGCGCGAAATAGGGCAGCCGCGCGGTATAGGCGATCTGCGCCGGGTCACAATCGCCCCAAGTGACATTGATCTCGTGAACGAAGTTTTCCGTGGTCATAACGCTGCTTTCATCTGCTCAAACCCGCGTGGGGCATGGGCAATCTTCTATCCCTTCCTGCCCGACGCGCAACCCAAGCGCGGAGCGCGCACAGCAAGGCGGACGCGGCATGTTCAACTGAAACGAGAAGAGGGGGGGGAGGATGGTGGCGTTACCTGGATTTGAACCAGGGACCTAACGATTATGAGTCGTTCGCTCTAACCAACTGAGCTATAACGCCGTGGCGCGTCGGATAAGGCAGCTTGGCATTGGGGTCAAGGGCGAAAACCGGATGATTTCACTTTTGCCCCAGAAAACTGCCGCCTGCCCTCAATGCGCGGGGGCCGAGACCACATCAAGCAGCGTGCGCCCGCCGTCGATGGTCATGATCTCACCCGTCATGAAGCCCGAACTTTCAGCGGCGAGGAATTGCACCGCCTCGCAAAGCTCATTCGGCCCGGCGATCCGACCAAGCGGCGTATGCGCGCGGATGTCGTCGCGCCAATCGCGGTTTTCGGCCACTGCAGCGCGGAGGGACGCGCTCATCACCGAGCCAAAGGAGATCGCATTCACCCGTATCCGGTGCTCTGCCAGCACCAGCGCCAGAGAGCGGGTCATCTGCTGCACCGCCGCCGAGGCGATGGCATAGCCCATCATATCCGGCTGGTGACGCTGTGCCGCGATGGAGCTGAGGTTGATGATCGACCCCACCTGCCCCTCGGTCTGGCCTTCGGCCTGTTTGATCATCCGCCGCGCCACCTGCTGTGACAGTTGCAGCGCCGTCATCAGGTTCTGCTGCAACAACGTCTCGACCGAGCCATCCTCCACATCGAGCGGATCGGTCGGCATCACCTGCCGCGAGGCATTCACAAGGATATCGACCTGATCATAGGCGTCGATCGTGGCCGAGACGAGGTTGGCGATGGTCAGCCGCTGGCGCAGATCACCGGCAAAGACGCGGATATTGCCGTCGTCCGGCGTGTCGCCCAACTCTTCCATCAGCTTTTTTTCGTTGGAATCGGCGCACATGACATTGGCGCCCCGGTCGGCCAGATGCCGCGCGATGGCAAGGCCGATCCCGTCCGCCGCGCCGGTGATGATGGCTGTTTTACCAGAGATCGAGAATGACATCGGGATACCCCCTTAAGGCTCAGCGGCGCCGGGTCAGCGGGCGTGTGGCGTGGAACAGTTTGAACCGCGCATCGCCTCCAAGCTCGGCCACCTGAGCAAAGCGTTTCTTCAGTTCCGCCTCATAGGGCAGATGCCGGTTGGCCACCATCCACAGATCGCCCTGCCCCGAGAGGATCCGCGCGGCAGCGGCCACAAAGGCCTGACCGATCTGCGGCTCGGCAGCGCGGCCTGTGTGGAAGGGCGGGTTCATCACCACGGTATCCATCCGGTGCGGCGGCTGCCACTGGGTGGCATCCTCCCAATGGAACACGGCGCGATCGTCGGTGACATTATGGCGCGCGCATTCCAGCGCCATATGCCCGGCCTCGACCAGATGCACCGTCTTCACCTTGGGCCGCGTCAGAACATGCGCCGAAAGGAACCCCCAGCCCGCGCCCAGATCGGCCACTTCGGCCCCGAGGTTGTCGGGCAGCACATCCACCAAGAGCGCCGAAGCCAGATCGACCCCATCGGCAGAGAACACCCCCGGCGCGGTCCAAAAGCCGCCGTCGGTCTGGGCCGGACCGACCTCCCAATCAGCGAAAAAATCGCTCGCGCTGGCTTCGATCCAGTAAAGCTTGCCATGCGCCTTGGAGATCGGCCCCTGCACCGTCACCCGCGCCCGCATCTCGCGCAGAATGGAATCCGCGCCATCGGTCTTTTGCCCGTCGACCACCACCGGCCCGTCGCTCACGGCACAGGCCTGGGCGACCAAAGCGCGGGCCTCATGTTTGGCCCGCGGCAGACAGACGATGGCCGCGGCATAGCGCCCCTCGACCGAATGCGCCGCCTCATAGCCCCGCGCGGTCCATGCGTCATAAGCAGGCTTGAAATCGTGAATGATCTTGCACCGCTCCGGCGGCAGACCGGCCAGATCCGCATCCACGGGGGGCTGAAACACAGCGATCGCCCCAGTTTCAGGCAGGTCCAGCCCACCGCCGTTCAGGGCCAGTTCCAGTCGCGGATCAATCACGTGTTATTCTTCTTTTTCCATGGTGCATTGCAGCGGATGCTGGTGACGCCGTGCGAAATCCATCACCTGCGCCACTTTCGTCTCCGCGATCTCGTGGCTGAAAACGCCAACCACGGCCAGCCCCTTCTTGTGAACCGTCAACATGATCTCGAACGCCTGCGCGTGGTTCAGGCCAAAGAAACGTTCCAAGACGTGCACCACGAATTCCATCGGGGTGAAATCGTCGTTCAGCAGCATCACCTTGTAGAGCGGCGGGCGTTTGGTCTTGGGACGGGTCTTGGTCAACAGCTCGCTGTCGCCGTCATCCTTGGGGCCGTCCGCCATCATCCACGCGCCCGATGCGGACCGGCCTGCGGGCTGGATCGTCCAATCTGATTTCACGTCGTCACGGTGCATTGCTGCTCCTGCGGCTGGGGGTAGAGCTTGTTCGTCGTGCAGCCGTCTATATAACCCCTGAACCAATTTAGGAAAGAGGCAGCACATATGGGCGGGGCACTCACAACCATCGGTTTCGATGCGGATGACACATTGTGGCATAATGAGCGCTACTTTGCACTCTCTCATGACCGTTTTGCAGCCCTTCTGGCCGAACATAGTGAACGCGATCACCTCATGGCACGATTGCTGGAGGCCGAGCGGCGCAATCTGCCGCATTACGGCTATGGGATCAAAGGCTTCACCCTGTCGATGATCGAAACCGCGATCGAGGTGACCGAGGGCAAAGTCCCCGCCGAGGTGATCAGCGATCTGCTCGCCGCCGGGCGCGAGATGCTGGACCACCCCATCGAACTGCTGCCCCATGTCGAGGACGTGCTGGAAAACCTGCGCGGCGACTACCGGCTCATCGTGGTGACCAAAGGCGACCTGCTCGATCAAGAGCGCAAACTGGCGCAATCGGGCCTGCGCGACAGGTTCGATGCGGTCGAAATCGTCTCTCACAAGACCGAAGCCGCCTATCGCCACATTTTCAAGCAGCACGGGCAGGGCGCCGAACGGGGGCTGATGGTCGGCAACTCGATGGCCTCGGATGTGCGCCCGATGATCGCCGCAGGCGGCTGGGGCGTCTATGTGCCGCATGACCTCACATGGGCGATGGAACATGCCGAAGCGCCAACCAATTCCCCCCGTTTCGCCGAGATCAGCGACCTCTCAGGCCTCCCAGAAACGATCGAAAAGATCGTGTCGGGGTGACTCGCCCCCGCGCCTGAGTCGTTCTGGAACATCGCCGAAAATGCCGCACTGCGGGCCAATTTCCGCCCAATTCTTGCCTTATTCGCGCTTATAGTGGGTAGATGTGTGCAAGCCTCTACATATTGGAGGAGAGATCCGCCCCTTTTTCCCCTGTTCACTGGATTCGACGGCTTCCGCGATGCGGCGTCCTATGCTAGCGTTGAACCAATTAATAAATGGTCAGCCAGAAATCGGCGGCCTGAGGCAGTAAAAGGCAGGCAAATATGAAGGCTCGGCGCATTCAGCCGGCCCGGTACGGGCTATTTCTATTCGCGGCACTCTGGGTTCTGGTTGTCCTACCCCTCAGCGCGATCGCTGCCCCCTACGCCGCCTATGTCATCGACGCCCGCACCGGCAAAGAAATCCACGCCGAGAATGCCGATACCCGCCTGCATCCGGCTTCCCTGACCAAGATGATGACCCTCTACATCGCCTTCCAAGCGGTCGAACAGGGGGAAATCTCTCTCGATACCCAAGTGACGATCTCGAAAAATGCGGCATCCGAGCCGCCCAGCAAATTGGGCATGCGCCCGGGCCAAAAGATCGCTCTGCGCTACCTCATCCGCGCCGCCGCCGTGAAATCCGCCAATGATGCCGCCACCGCGATCGGCGAGGCCATCGGCGGTTCTGAGGCCGCCTTCGCCCGCCGGATGAACCGCACCGCCAAACAGCTTGGCATGACGCGCACGACTTTCAAGAACATGCACGGTCTGACCGAGAGCGGCCACCTCTCCACCGCGCGGGACATGACCCGCATGGGCCGTCACCTGCTCTATGATTACCCGCAATACTACAACCTGTTCTCGCGCATCACCGCCGATGCGGGCGTGCGCAAGGTCTCCCATACGAATCGCCGGTTTCTGGGGTCCTACAAAGGGGCGGACGGCATCAAGACAGGCTACACCCGCGCCGCCGGTTTCAACCTCACCGCCTCGGCCGAACGGGGCAACGAGCGCATCATCGTGACCGTCTTCGGCGGCAAATCCACCGCCTCACGCAACGCCAAAGTGGCCGAACTTATGGACCTCGGCTTCCGCCGCGCGCCCTCCTCCGCGCCGCTGCGCAAACCGGTCCCGCCGGTCTATGCCGATGTCGAAGACACACCCGCCCCCGGCGCCGCAGGCAAAACGATTCGCCTCGTGGGCGCTGTCACCACCTCCAAACGCCCGCAACTGCGCCCCCGCAGCGACGTCGTGGTCGTGGCCACCGCCGCCGCGCCCGAGGCAACCAGCGTGGTATCCAACAGCGATATCACCGCAGCGCTGCGCGAAGCGGTTGAAACGGCCCCAACCCCGCCCGCCGCCACGCCCACACCAGAGGCTAAGGAGGCAGAGGTCGTTCTCGCCACCGCCAAAGCCTCCCCCCGCCCCGAACCGCGCCCCAAGGACGTGACACTGGCCGTCCAGCAAGCGGTAGAACAGGAAATCGTGACCCGCGTCTCCACCTCCGGTGGGCGCCACTGGGGCGTGAACGTGGGCCGCTTCCCCAGCCGCTACGCCGCCGAGAAAGTCCTGCTGAAAACCGCATTGGCCGAAATGTCGACCCTCGATGGCACGCTGCGCAAGGTGGTTCAGCGCCCGCAAGGGTTCGACGCGAACTTCCTCGGCATGTCCCGCGAAAGCGCCGACCTCGCCTGCCGCCGTCTGGCCGCGCGCAACGTCAGCTGTTTCATGATCGGCCCCAGCGAAGGCTGAACCACCACTGGGCGGCCAAGCGCCACCAAACCAACTTCATTCTTTCAAAAATACCGCGGGGGAATCGCGCCCCCGGCGCGATGGGGGCAGCGCCCCCCCTTCCCTCTCCGCAAACGCGACGCCCGCTTATCCTGCCGCCTGCAACAGGTTCCGCGTGTATTCCGTCTGCGGATCGTCATAAAGCGCATCGACGTCACCGTATTCCACCACGTCGCCGCGCTTCATCACCATCACCTTATGCGACATCGCGCGCACCACCTTCAGGTCGTGGCTGATGAAGAGGTAGGCCAGCCCGTATTTCGCCTGCAAATCCCGCAGCAGATCGACGATCTGCACCTGCACGGTCATGTCCAGCGCCGAGGTCGGCTCGTCCAGCACCAGCAGTTTCGGCCGCAGCACCATGGCGCGGGCGATGGCGATGCGCTGGCGCTGGCCACCTGAGAATTCATGTGGGTAACGGTCCATCGAGGCAGGGTCGAGTCCCACTTCGGTCATGACCTCGGCGACCAGCTCGCGCTTGTCGCGGCCCTTGTCGATCTTGTGGATCGCAAGCCCTTCGCTGATGATCTGAAAACAGGTCATCCGCGGGCTGAGCGAGCCGAAGGGGTCTTGGAAGACGATCTGCATGTCGGCCCGCAACCGGCGCAGTTTCTTGGTCGACCATTTGCGCAGGTCCTCGCCGCGGAAGGTCACCTCCCCTTCCGAGCCGATGAGCCGCATGATCGCCAGTGCCGCCGTGGTCTTGCCCGAGCCGCTTTCGCCGACGATGCCCAGCGTCTCGCCCGCGCGGACCGAGAGGCTGGTGTCGTTCACCGCCTTCACATGGCCCACAGTGCGGCGCAACAGACCCTTCTGGATCGGGAACCAGACCTTAAGGTTGTCGGTGCGCAGCACCTCGGGCGCATCCTCGGCGACGGGCGCAGGCGCGCCGGTGGGTTCGGCGGCCAGAAGCTTCTGGGTGTAGGGGTGCTGCGGGTTGTCGAAAATCTCGCCCGTTGGGCCTTCCTCGACCACCAGCCCCTTCTGCATCACGAAGACCCGGTCGGCGATGCGGCGCACGATGCCGAGGTCATGGGTGATGAACAAAAGCCCCATGCCCATTTCGTCTTTCAGATCCTTCAACAAGTCGAGGATCTGCGCCTGAATTGTCACGTCGAGCGCGGTCGTCGGCTCATCCGCGATCAGGATGTCGGGCTTGTTGGCCAGCGCCATGGCGATCATCACGCGCTGCCGCTGCCCGCCTGACAACTGGTGCGGATAGGCCCCCATGCGGCTTTCCGCGTCGTTGATGCCGACTTGTTGCAGCAGGCTCAGCACCCGCGCCCGCGCCGCCGCCCCCTGCAACCCCTGATGCAGCGCCAGCGATTCCGCCAGCTGCTTCTCGATCGTATGCAGCGGGTTGAGTGAGGTCATCGGCTCCTGAAAGATAAAGGAGATGTCGTTGCCGCGCACGTCGCGCAACAGCTTGTCGTCGGCGCCGATCATCTGCTGTCCGTTATAGGTGACCGAGCCGCTGACCTCCGCACTCTCGCCCAGCAGCGACACGGTCGACAGCGCCGAAACCGACTTGCCCGAGCCGCTTTCGCCCACCAGCGCCACCGTCTCGCCACGGTTGACGGCAAAGCTCACGCCGCGCACCGCCGGGATCAACTGCCCGTCCTGCCGGAAGGAAACTTTCAGGTCTTTGACGTCCAACAATGCAGTCACGAGAAGGTCTTTCTGGGGTCGAAGGCGTCGCGAATGCCCTCGAAGATGAAGACCAGAAGCGACAGCATGATGGCAAAGGTGAAGAAGGCCGAGAAGGCGAGCCAAGGCGCCTGCAGGTTCTGCTTGGCTTGCAGGGTCAACTCGCCCAACGAAGGCGCCGAGGAGGGCAGACCGAAGCCGAGGAAATCGAGCGTCGCCAGCGTGGAGATCGTGCCGGTGATGATGAAGGGCAGCATCGTCAGCGTCGCCACCATGGCGTTGGGCAACATGTGCCGCAGCATGATCGTGCCGTTACCGACGCCGAGCGCCCGGGCCGCGCGGACGTATTCGAGGTTGCGCGCACGCAGGAACTCGGCCCGCACCACGCCCACAAGCGCCGTCCATGAAAACAGAACCAGAAGGATCACCAGAAGCCAAAAACTTCGGCCAAGAATGGCGAACATGATGATGATGACGTAGAGCGACGGGGTCGAGGACCAGATCTCGATGATGCGCTGGAAGATCAGGTCGAGCCAGCCGCCGAAGAAGCCCTGCACCGCGCCGGCGAGGATGCCGATCAGCGACGCCGCGCCTGTCACGATCAGGGTGAAGACAACCGACAGGCGGAAGCCGTGGATCACGCGGGCCATGACGTCGCGCTTGGTGCCATCGGTCCCGAGCCAGTTCTGCCCGTTGGGCGGCAGCGGGGCGGCGCCGGGACGGTCGACGGCGGTGTCGTAGGAATAGGGAATGACAGGCCAGATCGACCAACCCTTGTCGATCGCCTCGCCTTCCACCTCGCCATCCTCGGCGTCGAGAATATAGCCTTCGGGATCGTCGAAACAGGCGTCCAGCCCGCCGGTGGCGATGAGGCATTGCACCTCGGGATCGCGGTAGGCGGCCTCGGTCTGGAAATCGCCGCCAAAGGCGGTCTCGGGGTAGAAGTTGAAGATCGGCGTATAGTACTCGCCGCGGTAGCTGACGAGGATCGGCTTGTCGTTGGCAACGAACTCGGCCAGCAGCGAAATGCCGAACAGGATCGCGAAGATCCACAGCGACCAATAGGCGCGGCGGTTCGCAGTGAAATTGCGCCAGCGGCGCTGGTTCAGCGGCGACAGCGCCATCAGCCTTCCCTCTTCTCGAAGTCGATGCGCGGGTCCACCAGCACATACATCAGGTCAGACAGGATGCCGACGACAAGGCCGATGAGGCCGAAGATGAAAAGCGTGCCGAAGACGATCGGATAGTCGCGCGCCACTGCGGCCTCGAAGCCCAAGCGGCCCAGACCGTCGAGGCTGAAGATCGTTTCGATGATGATCGACCCGCCGAAGAAGACCGAGATGAAGACCGCCGGAAAACTGGCGATCACGATCAGCATCGCGTTGCGGAAGACATGGCCATAGAGAACCTTGCTCTCCGACAGGCCCTTGGCGCGGGCGGTGATGACATACTGCTTCTTGATCTCGTCGAGAAAGCTGTTTTTCGTCAGCAGGGTCAGCGTGGCGAAAGCCGAGATCGTGGAGGCCAGCACCGGCAGGGTGATATGCCAGAAATAATCGGCCACCTTGCCCAAGGGGCTGAGACTGTCGAAATTATCCGACGTCAGACCGCGCAGCGGGAAGATCTGCCAATAAGAGCCACCGGCGAAAAGCACCAGCAGCAGGATCGCGAAGAGAAACCCGGGGATCGCATAGGCCGCGATGATCGCGCCCGAGGTCCATGTGTCGAACCGGCTGCCGTCGCGCACCGCCTTGCGGATGCCCAAGGGGATCGAGACCAGATGCGCAATCAGCGTGGACCATAGCCCCAGCGTGATCGACACCGGCAGCTTTTCCTTGATCAGGTCAATCACGCTGATGGCGCGGAAGTAGCTCTCCCCGAAGTCCAGTCGCATGTAATTCCACAGCATGTGAAAGAACCGCTCCACGGGCGGTTTGTCGAAGCCGAATTCCTTCTCCAACTCCTCGATCAACTCCGGCGGCAGACCGCGCGCGCCGACATAGGTGCTGTCGGAGCCGCGCGCCATGGTGTCGACCCCGGCATCGTTGTTGCCCCCGGCAAAGCCGCCGAAAACATCCCCGCCGCCCTGAATCCGGGCGATGGCCTGTTCCACCGGCCCGCCGGGCACGAATTGCACCAGCGCGAAGTTGACCAACATGATGCCGAACAACGTCGGGATCACCAGCAAAAGCCGTCTGAGAATATAGGCACCCATGTGGTCGCCTTACCGCAAGGCGCCCGAGGCGCGCAACTGCTGCGCGGCCTCTTCGTCGTACCACCAGAAATCGAGGTAGCCCAAGGCATAGGGCGGGATGTTCTCGGGGTGCTCATACTGGTCGTAATAGGCGACCCAATAGCTGTCGTTGTACCAGGTCGGGATCATGAAGAACTCGTGCCGCAGCGCCCGGTCGAGCGCCATGAGGGCGGCGGATTCCTCCTCCGAGGTCTCGGCGTCGAGCGAGGCGTCGATGATCGCGTCCACCAGCGGGCTCGCGAGCCCTGCGGGGTTGAAGAGCGAGAATTCGGCGGCCTCTGAGCCGTAGCGCTGCGCCAGACCGGTGCCGGTGCCGAGGAAGGCGGCATAGGCGTCGTAGATCATGTCGTAGTCGCGGTCGCGCTCGCGGGCAGTGTATTGCGAGCTGTCCACCTTCTCGAGCCGGGCGTCGATGCCGATGGAAGTGAGATTGTTCACGAAGTTCTCGATCACCGCCGAGATCGTCGGCGACCCGGCGGAGTTCATCAGGAAGTTCAGCCGCAGGGGCTCGCCCGCCTCGTTCACGCGCATGCCGTTCTGCACGGTCCAGCCCGCTTCTTCGAGCAGCTTGGAGGCCCGGCGCGCGTTGCGTCGGTCCAGCAGCCGCGAAGGGTCAGAGGTATGCGGCACCACGGCGGGTTCGGTCAGCAGTTCCTCCGGCACCAGATCGCCGAGGCTTTCCAGAAGCGCCAGTTCCGCCCCCTCGGGCGCGCCCTGCGCCATCAGCGGCGTGTCCTGCGTGAAAGAGGCACGGTGGTTGAACAGCCCATATTGCAGCGACTCGTTGGTCCACTCGAAGTTGAACATCAAAGCCACGGCCTCGCGCACGCGGCGGTCCTGCAGCGTCTCGCGGCCAAGGTTAAAGATGATGCCCGAGGGTGTGGGCGGAGAGCCGTCCGGCAGTTCGGCCTTGACGATGTCGCCATCGGTCACTTTGGAGAAGTCATAGCCAGTCGCCCATTTCTTGGAATCCCCCTCGGCGCGGAAGGTGTATTCACCGGCCTTGAAGGCCTCGAAGGCAGAGGTGTCGTCGCTGAAGATCTCCAGCCGGATGCGGTCGAAGTTCATGCGGCCGCGGTTGATCGGCAGGTCGCGGCCCCAGTAGTCGGGGTTGCGTTTCAACACAATGCGCTTGGTCAGATCGACGCTCTCGACCATATAGGCGCCCGATCCGGGTGGCGGGTCCATCCAGCTATCTTTCAGGGTGTTGCCGGTCTCCTCGAACCAGTGTTTCGGCCATGCGGGCACGCCGCCCACCGTCTCGATCAGGCTGCGGCGCGAGATGCCATCGGCGAAGTGGAATTTGACCGTGTGATCATCCAGCGCCTCGACCTTGGGAATGCGCTTGCGCACCGCATCGGCGTAGGACTTCAGCCCCTCGTCCAGCAGCAGGTTGTGCGAAAACACGATGTCATGCGCTGTCACCGGCGTGCCGTCCGAGAACGTCGCCTCGGGGCGCATGTGGAAGGTCACCCAAGACTTGTCCTCGGGGTATTCAAGGCTCTCGCAGAGCAGGCAGTAACTCTCGCCATAGACATCCGAAGGCAGCGCCTCGCCCGAGGGGGCTTCGCCCAGCAGGCTCTCGAAACCGAAGATCGAGAAGAGATGCGCGCGGCCCTTGCCGGAATAGGGGTTCATCGAATCCAATGTGCCGACGAAGGGGATCGAGATTTCCCCGCCCTTGGGGGCATCGGGGTTCACATAGTCGAAATGCTCATAATCCGCCGGATAGGTCAGATCGCCGTAGAAGGAATAGCCGTGGCTTTTGATGACCTTCTGCTCCTGTGCCACGGCGGCACCGGCCAGCAGGGCCGCCACCATCAGCGTCAGCGTCGCGCGCCAGAGCGGCAGGTCATCAAAGACCGAAGGACGGGTCGCGGCGCGGGTCTGGGCACGGGGCATGGGTCACTCCTTGGCGTGGCGTAGTCCGGATAGGCGTCATCTAGGCTAACGCTGTGCGACGCCAAGATACAAGTTGCGAATATGTAAGGTTGCCCCGCACGGGCGGTCCACCGCAAAGCCTGTCCCCGTGGATTGGCGGTTTCCCCCGCTCCCACTCGCGACAATGTGTAGCCCGCTGCCCCCGTATCTTCGCGGCCCGGCCCGTTTCTCGCCCTAAAGTTAACAGATTCTTCATGCAGGTTAACGATGCGTAAACTGGAGCTATACATGAGAACCTACCCGATTCCCTTTAATGAAGAAGCCCGTCTGCGCGCCGTTTTCGATGTGCCCGGCCTTACAGTCGAGAACGAAGCACTGTTCGACACCATTTGCGAGGCCACCCGCCGCCTGCTTGACTGTCCGATCGCGCATATCAGCGTCGTGGAAGCAGATACCCAATGGTACAAATCCGTGGTCGGCTACCCGCTGGAGCCGATGCCAAAAGATACCGGGTTTTGCAGCCATACGATCATGTCGGACGCGCCGCTGGTGGTGCCGGACCTCAGCAAAGACCCCCGGTTCGCGCGTCATCCCATGGTCGCCAAGGGCGGCCCCGAGGCGCGTTATTACTGCGGTGTGCCGCTGATCCTGTCGTCGGGCCACCGCTTTGGCAGCCTTTGCGCGCTGGACCTGCAACCGCATGAGGCACCGTCTGATAAGCAGATCGCCCTTTTGGAAGATATGGGCCGCATGGTGGTCGCGGCCCTTGAACGCCGCCAGCCGGATGCGGCCGAGCAAGAGGCCGACAACAGCGCCGAAGCCACCTTCCTGACGCTGGTGGGCCATGAACTCCGCACCCCGCTGACGGTTCTCTTCGGCAGTCTGCGCATGTTGGAGGCCAAGGCCGAACAGGGGGTCAATCCGCTGCTGATCCGCTCGGCCCGCCGGTCCGTCGACCATCTGAGCGCCTTGATCGAAACGATCATTTCCTACAGCAATGTCAGCACCGGGGAGCTGCGCCTGAACGAGCGGAAATGCAATCTGAGCGACCTTTTGCAATCGGTCTCGGCCCTGCATTTTGCCACCTTGGACGCGACGGCCAAGACCATCACGCTGCGCGATAGTTTCCCGCTTGAAGAGATGCACATCGACGGCGACCAGATCGAATTGGCAGTCACGGCACTTGTGTTGAACTCCGTCCTGCATGGCGGCAGCGAGATCGCCTTGGAGACGTTCAAGGACGCCGAGGGCAATATCGAGATTTCGATTGTCGACAACGGCTCTTTCGACGATCACGTCGATCTGGCCGAGCTTTATAAACCCTTCGTCGTCGGCGGCATGATGGAGCACCGTAGCACCAAGGGCGGGCTCGGCCTTGGCCTGCCGCTAACCCGCAAGCTGATCGAAATGCATGGTGGGGATTTCGAGGTGCATGTGGAAGCGGGCCAAAGCCGCGCCGTGATCCGCCTGCCCGCTTGGCGTTGCGATATCGGCGGAATTGCTGCTGCAAATGTCACCGCCCCGGTGATCGCCGCGCAGTAAAGTCGGAACGGGGCGCGCGCGATGTCGCGCCCCGCGTCCTATCACTGGCCGTCGACCCTTCTGATCAAGGCGTTGATCTCATCCGCCAGCACCCCGGGATGATCCTCGGGCGTGAAATGCTTGCCCCTTCGATCCGGCGCAGCGGCGCGTTCAGGTCTTTCGCCAACCGCTCCCCATATTCGATCTTTTGGAAATCATCCGCAGCACCCCCAGACGATCCGCGCGGGGATGTTGAGGGGGGGGGGGCAGCTTGCCTGCGATAGGCTTGGTATCTTCCAGGTCCAGCGCCTGCGCCAGCCCGGACAAAGGCTTCGGCCTCCCCCGTGCTGCGCGTAATGCGGAGCGTGGGCGTTAAAAGCCGCCTTGCCGGCGGCGCCGGACCAATGCGATCAGCTATGATTCGTTGCCCCTTCCGCTGGTCAGCGCGGTGGCCAAGACCGGCGGCGTGGCAAAACATGCGCCCGATGGCTCATTCCACCCATTGCTGAAGATGATCTTCTCGAAAGGCCGACCGTGGTTTTGTGGCTTTGCATGGCGCGTCGCCTTTCGGTGTGGACGTTTCATGGCCCAACCTCTGCATGGATAAGACGTTCCGCCCCGCCCAAACGCAAAAGCCGCCCCGGAGGGCGGCTCTCTCTCACGCGATGGCGCGGGGTATCAGTTGGAGACGCTTTGCAAGTAAGCGATCACGTCGGCACGGTCTTCGACCTTGCGCAGACCGGCGAAGCCCATGGTGGTGCCGGGCGCGTAGCCTTTGGGGCTTGCAAGGAAGGCGCTCAGCTCTGCCGGGGTCCAAGAACCTTCGAGCGAGGTCAGCGCGCCGGAATAGCCGAAACCGTCAACCGAGGCGATATCGCGGTCGACCACACCGTCAAGGTGCGGACCAACGGCGTTGGACCCGTCGACCTTGTGGCAGGCAGCGCATTTGCGGAACACTTTCGACCCGCTGTCGGCATCGGCTTCGGCCATCACGGCGGCAAAATCGATCTCTTCGCCGCCTTCGTCACCACCGGCGTCGGCCACTTCGATGACATAGGACGCTTCCCCATGTGCATCGGCGTGGTAAATCTCTTCACCCGCCCATTTGCCCAGCAGAAGTACCAACCAGGCGCCGAATACGCCGGCTGCGATTTTGGTCAGGGTCATTGTATCGAACATGCGTCAGGGTCCATCACTTGGTATTGGCACCATGGGCGGGCCATGGTTCTTGGCATCGTTGCCCGCGTATCTATTGCTTTCCCTTGGCGCAGGCAAGGTGTAGTTACCGCGACCAATTGCCCTTCTCCGCGCCTTTTGCAGCAGGATACGATCCATGACCGCCCAGACCACGCCGCGCATCGCCTTCCAAGGGGCCCTTGGCGCCTATAGTCACGAGGCCTGTCTTCAGGCCTGCCCCGACATGGAACCGGTGCCCTGCCAATCGTTCGAAGGCGTGATCCGGGCCGTAAACGAAGGCCGCGCCGAATTGGCCATGCTGCCGGTCGAGAACACGACCTATGGCCGGGTGGCCGACATCCACCGCCTGCTGCCGGAAAGCGGCCTGCACATCATCGGCGAAGCCTTCGTCCGGGTGCGCATTGCCCTGATGGCCCGCCCCGGCGTGGCACTGGAAGACATCAAACATGTCCGCGCGCATCTGGTGCTTTTGCCACAGGCGCGCAGCTTTTTGCAGCAACACGGCATCACTTCTGAACCCGCCGCCGATTCCGCCGGGGCCGCCGCCGAACTGGCCGCAACAGAAGGCAGCACCGATGGCGTTTTGGCAGGCGAGGTCGCGGCAGAGATCAACGGCCTCACCGTGCTGGCCCGCGATATCGAGGATATGGACCATAACACCACCCGCTTCTTGCTGATGGCGCCCAAGATCGACCTCTCGCGCCGGGCCGAGCGGATGCTGACCACCTTTGTCTTCGAGGTGCGCAACATTCCCGCCGCGCTTTACAAGGCGATGGGAGGCTTTGCGACCAATGGCGTCAACATGACCAAGCTGGAAAGCTATATGGTCGGCGGCTCCTTCACCGCGACGCAGTTCTACGCCGATATCGAAGGCCACCCTGAAGACCCGGCGGTGAAACGCGCGCTGGATGAACTGGGGTATTTCACCAACAAGCTGGAAATTCTCGGCGCCTACCCCGCCCATCCCGGCCGGGGCGCGCCGACCGGGATGTGAGACTGGCCGCGCAGGCTCAGACCTTGACGCCGCTGGCGTAGCGCTTTTCCATCCCGCGGGCATATTCCGCCACGCGGTCCTTGTACTTCTGGGTCAGGGTGGTCTTGGCCAGTTTGAGCGATTGCACCCAAAGCCGCGTCGACAGGGTCAGCGGCTTGACCTCAAGAGCGACCAAAACCCGCGTGCTGTTGCGCGACAGGGGCATCAATTCAAAGGACATCTGCCCCGCCAACCCCTGCGACATGCTGTCGATCACCATCTCGTTGGGCCGGTCGAAGGTCACCATCTCAAGCGTCAACTCGCGCCGCTTGCCGCGCAGGGGGAAGACCGCCTTCCATGTCATCCCGACGCCGGGCTGATGCAGGGCATCGGCGCGCTGCACCTCCGCCCCGCGCCGCATCGCCGCCCGCTCAAAGCTCTCAAAATCGCACAACATGTCAAAGACCGCCTCGATCGGCGCTTCGACGTCTTCTTTGGTGGAGAATTTCATTCGGTCCGTTCCAATTCTTCTGCTCGCATTTGCCACCCCCGCCGCTTCGTCCGGGCCTGTCAGCGCGGTGTGTCAGGTGAGTGTATCCGCAAGCCAGTTTTCCAGCAAGAAATGCGCGATGGCCCCGCGGCGGGCGGGCAGAAGGCGCGGATGGCTTCCGGCAAAGACCTCCATCATCTCTTCGCGGGTGACCCAAAGCGCGTCTTCGATCTCAACCGGGTCGATGGTCAACTCCCGGCTCAGCGCCTCGCCGGCGCAACCCAACATCAGCGAGGCCGGAAAGGGCCATGGCTGGCTGGAGAGATAGCGCACCGCGCCGACCTGCACGCCGGCCTCTTCAAAGACCTCCCGCCGCACGGCGGCCTCTACCGTCTCTCCCGGTTCGACAAAACCCGCCAACAGGGAATACATCCCCTCGGGCCAACCAGGGGAGCGCCCCATGAGGACCGAGTTGCCGTGGGTGATCAGCATGATGACCACCGGATCGGTGCGCGGGAAATGCGCGCCGCCGCAGTCAGGGCAGACCCGTTGCCAGCCGCCCTGTGCCAGATCGGTGGCGCTGCCGCAGCGCGCGCAATGGCAGTGGCTGTCGTGCCAGCCGAGGATCGCCTTGCCGCTGGCGGCCAGTTCGGCATCGCGCGGATCAAGCCATGTCATCACCCTGCGCAATTCGGCAAAGGCCATGTCATCGCCCAGAAGCGGATGGCGCTGTTCGCTGGGGTCAAGGAACGCGCCCAGTTGCGATTGATCCAGATCGGCGGGTTCCCAGCCGGAGATATCCACGGCAAAGCGCGGCGCCCCATCCTCGCGCCCCAGCAAGATCGCTGTGCCTTCGGCCTCTTGCAAGACGGGGTGATCCATCGCCAAGCGCACCAAAGCGGCGGGGCGTTCGGGCGCGATCAGCGGCTTGCCGCGCCAAAAGACCACCGCCCGGGCCGCCGGGTCGGCGCGCAGCTGCGCCAAGGCTTCCGGATTGCCGCGTATCTCTCCCGCCCGATCAAGGGCCGAGCCTCCAAAGGTTACCGTCTCCGCGTGGCGCATGGCGCTCTCCCGATACAGGCCCGATACAGGCTTTTGGCGTTTTGCCCAGCCTTGCCACGGCACATGCGAGATTGGCAATCCCAAGCCCCTTGCCAGAGCGGTTGAAATCTGGTCATATCAAAACATCTTAAAGTTGCAAAATTTAACGAGTACTTACCTTTTCGGTGAACAGGCGCAGCACATATGCCTCGACCGGTGTCGTTCCCTCTGAGGGTGGCATCCCGGCCGAGGCACGTCTGCGCATTCTGGCCACCACGGACCTGCATATGCAGATCGTGGGGCATGACTATGTGGGCGACCGTTCGGTGGGCCATCACGGGCTGGCCGGAATCGCCACCTTGATCCGCACCGCCCGGGCAGAGGCGGCGGAACAGGGGGCTGCCTGTATCCTGCTCGACAATGGCGATCTGTTGCAGGGCAATGCTTTGGGCGATCAACTGGCGCAGATGGCGGTCACCCATACGCATCCGCTCGTCGCCTGTGTGAACCATCTGCATTATGACGGTCTGGGTTTGGGCAATCACGACCTCGACCATGGGTTGCCCTATCTGCGCGCCGTGGCCGGGGCACTCGACATGCCGCTGATCTCGACCAATCTGCATCTGACCGACCCCGGCCCGCTGCGCCGCTGGGCCGTCGTCTCTTGCCTGCTGCCTGCCACGGCCCGGCATCCCGCGTCTGAACTGCGGGTTGGCCTGCTTTCCGTCCTGCCGGGCCGAACCGCGATCTGGAACCGCGAGGTTTTGGAGAATGAGGCCGAGATCACCGGCCCCCTCGAAAGCCTGCGCAGCGCCGTGCTGGCCTTGCGTGCGAAGGGGGCCGATCTGACCGTGCTACTGGCCCATATGGGCATCGCCCAGAAAGGAGAGATCACCGCCGAGGAGGACATCTGCGCCCTTGCCCAGATCGACGGAATCGACGCGGTGATCACCGGCCACACCCACCTGCGCTTTCCCGGAGAGGACCACGGCCCGCGCGAGGGGGTCGATACGCAGGCGGGCACGCTGTCCGACCGTCCGGCGGCGATGCCGGGCTTTGGCGGGTCCGATTTGGCCGTGCTGGATCTGACCCTTGTACGGGATGCGCAGGGAGGGTGGACGGTGTCGGGCCATCAAAGCCACCTGCGCGACAACAACACAGGAACGCTGGCCGATCCCACGGTGCTGAGCGCGGCCCGGGTCAGCCACATTGGCGTGCGTAGGCATCTGGAAGAGGTGGTCGGCCATACCGATACCGCGCTGCACAACTACTTCGCCCTTGCCATGCCCACCCCCATCGACGCGCTGAGCGCCCGCGCGCAGGCCGAGGTGATCCGCCGAGGCGTCGCGGGCACGGCGGACAGCGCACTCCCGATCCTTGCCGCCACGGCGGCACATACGGCAGGCGGGCGCGGCGGGCCGGGGCATTTCCTGCATATCCCGCCGGGCGCGGTGCAACGCCGGCATATCGCCGGGCTGCTTCCCTATCAAAACGCGGTCTGGGCGCTGCGCCTCACCGGTGTCGACCTGCGGCGGCGTTTGGAAAAGGCGGCAGAGGTGTTTGCCCCGCTCGGCAGCACCCCGGGCCCGCTTCTCGACCCCTGCCGCCCGCCATTTCACTGCGACACAATCTTCGGCATCACCTATGCGATTGACCCCTGCCGCCCGCGCGGCAGACGGATCACCGGTCTGTCATGGCAGGGCGCGCCGGTGCGGCCAGACCAGAAGTTCCTACTTGCGACCAACCAGTTCCGCGCGGCGGGCGGCGGCGGGTTTGACCGCGCGGCGAAGGATGACATCGCCCTGCGCAGCCCGCTTCCGTTGGCCGACGCGCTGATCGCTGCTCTCGCCGCGCCGCAGGAGCGCCCGTGGTCCGACGCACCGCCATGGCGCTTCGATGCGGCGGGGGCGCAGGCGGTTCTGTATACCTCGCCCGAGGCCCTGCCCTTCCTGCACGACATCGCGCATCTCTCGCCCGCCCCCCGCGGCATGACCGCATCGGGCTTTGCCCAAATCGCGATCCGCTTGTGAGGCTTGCACTTCGATCCATGCCCTCCTATATGGGCCTTGAGAGGTTGGTGCGGGCAAGCGCCTCGCCAACCCGGTCAGATCCGGAAGGAAGCAGCCGTAACGAGCCCCGCTTGGGTCGTTATCAGCCTCTCACCACCCTTGCATTGCTCGGCAATGCAACGCCCCGGCAGTCGCTGCGCAGAAGCGGTGAGAGGGGCAGCTTCTTCTAAATCAGATGCATTTGAGATCTAAGGCGCCCCGCCCGGCGGCACGCCGAGCATAGCTCGTAAGGCAAGGCGCCACCCTAACCACAGACACGCCTCCATCCTTCATGCTACACGCATTTTCGATAGTGGCTTGGAGCCTTGCCCTCATGATGCGCCCGCCCGTGGGCACCACGGGCATCGCCCCCCCCAGGGAGGCCGCTGCCCTCACCGCCTTATAGCCGATCCGCCTCAAACGTATCGCAAGCCGCAATCTGGCCGCTCTCAAATCCCCGCTCGAACCACCGCGCGCGCTGCTCTGACGTACCATGGGTGAAAGTATGCGGTTGCGGCACCTGTCCGGCCTGCCGCTGCAGATGATCGTCCCCGATCATCCGCGCCGCATTGAGGGCTTCCTGAAGGTCGCCCTTTTCCATCAGCCCTTCGACATTCGACGCCCAAATGCCCGAAAAACAATCGGCCATCAGTTCAAGCCGCACGGTCAGGGCATTCGCCTCAACCTCGGAAGACTGCTGCCGCATCCGGGCCACCTGCGGCAGAACGCCGATCTCATTTTGCACATGATGCGCAACCTCATGGGCGATCACATAGGCCGCAGCGAAATCGCCTCCGGCGCCAAGGCGCTGGTCCAACGTGCGGAAAAACGCGGTGTCGAGATAGGCCATATTGTCCGCCGGGCAATAGAACGGCCCCGTCGCGCCCGAAGCCCCGCCGCAGGCGCTTTGGGTCACATTCTCAAAAACCACAAGTTGGGGCGGTGTATAGGTCTCGCCAAGTTGCTCTTGGAAAATTCGGCTCCAAACCTGTTCGGTCGTGGTGAGCACGCGGGCAGCGAAATCGACTTGCGGGTCTTCGCTATCGCTCAGCGGGCGGGACTGCTGGACCTGTCCGCCGCCTTGGCCGGTCAACAGCGGCGTCACGTCGATCCCGGTGAAATAACCGATGGCCAAAACCGCCAGCACACCGACCAGACCTAGCCCCCCCGCCTTGCCAGCCCCACCGCTGCGGCGGATGACATTCTTGCTCCGCCCAATTCCACCCAACCGCATGAACCGTCCCTCGTTATGTGAAAGCCTATTGCCACATGAACGCGCAGGGCGCAGTTTGGTTCAATGAGTGATAAGACTGACTTGGCCGAAAGCCGGACCGACTGGGCAGAGGATCGCACGATCCTTGCCAATGAACGCACCTTTGCGGGCTGGATGCGTACCGGCATGGCCGCTGTTGCCGTGGCGATCGGCCTGCGCGCCGTTTTCGGTCAGTTCGAGCCGACATGGGTGGCGAAAGCCGTGGCCTCGGTCTTCATCTTTGCCGCGCTCTACGTCTATTGGGCCGCGCAGGCCTCGGCGGCGAAAACCCAAAGGCGGCTGAGCGACCATCACGCCCATGCCCAATCCAACAGCCGGATGAAAGTCTTGGCAATCCTGCTCGCCTTCGCCTCTGCTGGGGTCGGGGCGATCCTTTGGATGCTCTGAGCCTTTCGCAAGCACGGTAGACGCCACGGCGCGGAGCGCATAGTTTACGGCCTTGACCGAATCCGATCTGGGGCACCATGACAGATACATCCGCCTACCGCGTTCTGGCCCGCAAATACCGGCCCGAAACCTTTGCCGATCTCGTCGGCCAAGACGCCATGGTGCGCACGCTGAAAAACGCTTTTGCCGCCGATCGGATCGCGCAGGCCTTTGTGATGACTGGCATTCGCGGCACCGGCAAGACGACGACGGCGCGGATCATCGCCAAGGGGATGAACTGCATCGGGCCGGACGGCAACGGCGGGCCGACGACCGACCCCTGCGGCGTTTGCGAACATTGCACCGCCATCATGGAAGGCCGCCATGTCGACGTGATGGAGATGGACGCGGCATCGAACACCGGCGTCGCCAACATCCGCGAGATCATCGATAGCGTGCATTATCGCGCCGCCTCGGCCCGGTACAAAGTCTATATCATCGACGAAGTGCACATGCTCTCGACCGGCGCCTTCAACGCGCTGCTGAAGACGCTGGAAGAGCCGCCGGAACACGTCAAATTCATCTTCGCCACCACCGAGATCCGCAAGGTGCCGGTGACGGTGCTTTCGCGCTGCCAGCGGTTCGACCTGCGCCGGATCGAGCCCGAGGTGATGATCGCGCTTTTGCGCAAGATCGCCACCGCCGAGAATGCCGAGATCACCGATGACGCGCTGGCGCTCATTACGCGCGCTGCCGAAGGCTCGGCCCGTGACGCCACCTCGCTCTTGGATCAGGCAATCAGCCACGGCGCGGGCGAGACCGGGGCCGAACAGGTGCGCGCCATGCTGGGGCTGGCCGACCGTGGCCGGGTGCTGGACCTTTTTGACATGGTGCTGCGCGGTGATGCGGGGGCGGCGCTGACCGAACTTTCGGCGCAATATGCCGATGGGGCCGACCCGATGGCCGTGCTGCGCGATCTGGCCGAAATCACCCATTGGGTGTCGGTCGTGAAGATCACGCCCGATGCCGCCGAAGACCCTACCATCGCCCCCGAGGAACGCGCCCGCGGCCAGCAGATGGCCGAGACCCTACCGATGCGCGTGTTGACGCGGCTCTGGCAGATGCTGCTCAAGGCGTTGGACGAGGTCGCAGCCGCGCCCAACGCGATGATGGCCGCCGAAATGGCCGTGATCCGCCTCACCCATGTGGCCGACCTGCCCTCGCCCGAGGAACTGGTGCGCAAGCTGCAAAACAGCAGCCCGCCGCCCGCGCCGAACGGCGGCGGCGGCGGTGGTGGCAATGGTGCCGCCCAGGGCAGCACTGGCGCGCAGGCCGTGCAACAGGCGCAGCAGCGCATGGCCTCCAACCCAGGCCCGCAGGGGCAGACCACGGCACTGGCGCAAGACCTCAACGCCGCGCTGGCCCGTTTCCCGACATTCGAACATGTAGTCGAGTTGATCCGCGTGAACCGCGACGTGAAACTGTTGGTCGAAGTGGAAACCTGCCTGCAGCTTGCCGCCTATCAGCCGGGCCGGATCGAGTTTGTCCCCACCGACGACGCGCCGCGCGATCTGGCGCAGCGGCTGGGGCAGAAACTCCAACTCTGGACCGGCAACCGCTGGGCCGTCTCACTGGTAAACGAGGGCGGGGCCGAGACCATCGCGCAGGTCCGCGACGCGCGTGAACTGGCGTTGAAGAAACAGGCGCAGGACCATCCGATGATGCAGGCGGTGCTGGCACAGTTTCCCAAGGCCCGGATCACCGCGATCCGCACCCCCGAAGACATCGCCGCCGCCGCCACGGCAGAGGCGCTGCCCGAAGTCGAAGACGAATGGGATCCGTTCGAGGACGGTTGATCCCCCGGCCCCCGCGCCACATATAAACGACAACGCAACAAGGAGACCCAGATGCTCAAGGGATTAGGCGGCCTCGGTGATATGGCCGGGATGATGAAAAAAGCGCAGGAAATGCAGGGCAAGATGGCCGAGCTGCAAGAGGAGATGCACAACATCACCGTCGAAGGTGAATCCGGTGCGGGCCTCGTCAAAGCGACCTGTAGCGCCAAGGGTGAGTTGAAGGGGCTCGATATCGACCCGTCGATCTTCAACAAGGACGAAAAGGAAGTGGTCGAAGACCTGATCCTCGCCGCGATCAAGGATGCGCAGAGCAAAGCCTCGGAACGCGCCCAGGCCGAGATGAGCAAGCTGACCGAAGGCATGGGCCTTCCCGCGGGCATGAAACTGCCCTTCTGATCCCGGTGGGGCGGGCCGGTCCCGCCCCTCTTTCAACGCCCATAGGTGCCATTCATTGAGCTCTACCCGCGATATTGACGCCCTGATCGAGCTGATGGCGAAACTGCCCGGCCTTGGCCCCCGCTCGGCCCGGCGCGCGGTACTGCACCTGATCCGCAAACGCGCGCTTTTGCTGACGCCCCTGTCCGACCTGATGCAGACCGTCGCCGCCACGGCACGCGAATGTCTGAACTGCGGCAACGTCGGCACCGCCGACATCTGCGACATCTGCACCTCCGAAAAACGCGCGAACGGAGAGCTTTGCGTGGTCGAAGACGTGGCCGATCTCTGGGCGATGGAGCGCTCGGGCGTGTTCAAGGGGCGCTATCATGTGCTGGGCGGCACGCTCTCGGCGCTCGATGCCATCGGCCCGCAGGAATTGCGCATCCCGCGTCTCGTGGACCGGATCGATACCGAAGGGGTGACGGAGGTGATCCTCGCGCTCAACGCCACGATCGACGGGCAGACCACGGCACATTACATCGCGGATCAATTGGAGGGCCGCGTGCGGCTAACGTCGCTCGCCCAAGGTGTACCGATCGGCGGGGAGTTGGACTACCTCGACGACGGGACGATCACCGCCGCGATGCAGGCGCGCAAGTCGCTATAGCCCCTCTCAGAATCAAAGCGGGCCGCCCGCTCCTCCCAAAGCAGACGGCCCTTTTCCGGGGCGACGCAGATCGTGCTGTCAGAGCACGATCGAATCAAGCGGCGGAAATCCATTGAACCCAACCGAACTGTAAGAGCTTGTGTAGGCTCCGCAAGCACGAATCATCACTTTATCGCCATCGCGCAGGGCCAAAGGCAGGTGGATCGGGCGTTTTTCATAGAGAATATCCGCCGAATCGCAGGATGGGCCGGCCAAAACGCAGGGGCCGGTCTCTTCGCCGTCATGCGGTGTGACGATCTGATAGCGAATCGCTTCGCCCTCAGTTTCCGCCAGACCCGAAAAGCGGCCGATATCCAGATAGACCCAGCGGTGCAGATCGTCCGCGGATTTACGGCTGACCAGCATGACTTCGGCAGCGATATGCCCCGCCTCGGCCACCAGACCACGGCCCGGCTCTGCCATCACCTGCGCGACATCGCCAAAGCGGGCTTTGACGGCGCGCATCACGGCGGCGGCATAGGCGCGGGGCGCTTCGATGTTTTCGCCATAGAAAGCCGGAAAACCGCCGCCGAGGTTCAGCAGTTGCAGGTCATGGCCATCCGCACGGGCGGCGTGCCACAGCGGGGCCACCTGATCCAGCACCGGGTTCCAGAACTCCGCCTTGCGGGTTTGCGAGCCGACGTGAAAGGACAGGCCAAAGGGCACGAGGCCCACGGCAACCGCATGGTTCAGCAGCGCAGGCAGCGCCGAACCGGCACAGCCGAATTTGCGGCTGAGCGGCCAATCGGCCATGGAGTTTTCGACGATCAAGCGCAGGTAAACCCGCGCGCCCGGCGCATGGGCGGCGATCTTGTCCAATTCGGCTTCGCTATCCGCCGCAAACAGGGTCACCCCCGCCGAATGGGCAAAAGCGATGTCCGAGGCACGTTTGATGGTGTTGCCGAAAGAGATATTCTCAGGCTTGGCCCCTTGGCTCAGGCACAGTTCGATCTCGGCCCGCGAGGCCGCATCAAAGCCAGAGCCTTTGTTGACCAGCAGACGAATGATTTCCGGCGCCGGGTTCGCCTTCACCGCGTAATGGATATGCGCCTCGCCCAGACCTTTGTGCAGCGCGTCATATTGCGCGGCCACGCGGTCACGGCTGATCACAAGCGTCGGCTTGTCAAAGCTGTTGGCGGCGATATAAGCCGCAGCCGGGTCGGCGTGAAAGGACGGTGCGGCGCGCAGAGCGCCGGGGACTGTAGCATTCATGGTCATCTCCAAAGAGCAGGTGGGGCTGGTTCCCCGCGTGTCGTTTCAAGAGACGTTACCGTCGCTACATAAACGCGGGTCAGTCAGAGTAGGAACTGACCGGCCAGAGGCGCGTGCGTTGGCGTCTGTAACGCGCCACATACGCCGTTTTTGGATTCGTACAAGGGGTAAAATTGCCCCTAGGGCAAATTGTTAGTTTTCCTCATCCTCCCAATCGCTGCCGATCGGTTCGCGGTCTCTTTTCTGTTCTTCTTTGATCATATTCACGGCCTCTTGCTCTTCATCCGGGTTGGTTTCTTCGGGGTCGCTTTCGGCGGCTTCGGTCTCGGCCATGGCAAGGACGAACCACATCGGGAAGTGGTCCGATCCGATCTTGTCCAAACGGTCCATCTCTAGCAAACGGAACTGCGGATCGTGGAAAAGGTGATCCAAAGGCCAGCGCATCCAAGGCATCGTCGCGCTGAAAGTGTTGTACATGCCCCGCCCCACCCGCGGGTCCAAGAGCCCCGAGAGCCGCTGAAAGCGCCGCGTCGTGGTCGACCAAGCGACATCGTTCAAATCGCCCGAGACCACGGCGGGCAGCGGATCTTTCTCGGCCTCGATACCGACCAAGGCGATCTCACTGTCGCGCCCCTTGGTGTCATGTTCGATCACAGGCGGTTCGGGATGGACGACGTAGAGGCGGAAATCCTCCCCCACCGGCAGATGCACACGGGCGCGGATGGAGGGCACTTCTTTGGTGACCAACTCGCGCACTTCAACCTCCGACAGCGGCAGTTTCGACCTGAGGCAGAGCCCATAGCCATTGTCGAGCGGCACGTCGACGCGGTGCCCGTAGTTCTTGCCCAAACCGTCATCCAGCGCGTCGATCCAGGCCTGGTCCACCTCGATCGCCATGAAGATATCCGGCACCCGCGCCTCGACCAATGCGATCAGTTTGCCGTAATCGCGGTTGGACTTTTTGACATTGGCGGCCAGCAGGCTGAACTGCCGGTCCGTCGCGCGGCGCAACGCGGGCGAGGCCGCCAAAGACTGTTTGCGCCACAGCGGGGTGAACTTGGTGATGTAAAGCGCCTGAAGCGCTGCGACACCCAGCATCAGCGCAATCCCGGCGATGCCCGAAGGTGTTGTCACCCCCTGCGACAGGGCGAAACCGATTGCCAGCACCAGCGCCAGACCGAGGAACTGTTCCCGAGGAAAGGCCAGCCCGCGGATCGCCCCGAAGGGCAGCTTGCTCAGCGGCAGCAGGCTGCCCAGTATCAGCAAGCCCGCCAGCCCCCAGATCACCCAGTCCAATGCCGTTTCCAATTCCATCCCCCGGCGCGATGCACCCTTTCTTGCAAAGTAAAACAGGGCGTCGGAAATCCCGACGCCCTGTCAATTCAACACATCTTTACGGCGAAAGTTCCTTTCACCACACCGGCCTGAGCGGGGCCTAAGAGGGCTTAGCCCTTGGCTTTGTCTTCGTCCTCATCGTCTTCGTCACTGCTGTCGGGCAGCGAGAAGAAGCTGTCGGCATCGGAGTAATCGCCCTTGGTGTGGCTCTCTTCTTCCTCGTCATCCGCGCTGTTGCCCGACAGGGTGAAGGTTTCCAGCCCTTCGATGGCCGTGGGGATTTTCGGCTCGCTCTCCATGCCGAGGCTCTGCTCGGTCGAGACCAGCTTGCGGCGTTCGTCGTCGTTCATCACCTCGCCCGCAGCGGCCTTCTTCGCGGCGGCCTTTTGCACGGCGGCGTCAAGCTCGGACTGTTTGCACAGGCCAAGGGCAACCGGGTCAATCGGCTGGATGTTGGCGATGTTCCAATGTGTGCGCTCGCGAATCGCTTGGATCGTCGGCTTGGTGGTGCCCACCAGTTTGCTGACCTGACCATCGGAAAGCTCGGGGTGGAACTTGACCAGCCACAGGATCGACGCCGGACGGTCCTGACGTTTGCTGAGCGGGGTATAGCGCGGGCCGCGGCGTTTCTCTTCGCCCTCGGCGGCGGCGTTGAACTTGAGCTTCAGCTTATGCAGTGGGTTGTCCTGCGCCGCGTCGATCTCTTCCTGCGTCAGCTGGTTGTTGGCAACCGGATCAAACCCCTTCACGCCCTGCGCCACGTCGCCATCGGCAATGCCCTGCACTTCGAGTTCATGCATGCCGACGAAATCGGCGATCTGCTTGAAGCTGATGGTGGTATTGTCCACGAGCCAAACGGCGGTGGCTTTGGCCATAATCGGTTTTGCCATGTCACTCTCCTAAAAACGCAATTTTCCCGTCGCCTGAAAGGCTGTCCTGCTGGGCAGAACGGTCTCCATTGTCGGGGAAGTTGGCGGCTGTATACTGGCTCAAACGTCATAAGGGAAGACCCAATGCGGCCACTGCGCGCCTGTCTGCTGATCCTCGGGCTGATCGCCCCCGCTGTCACGCTGGCTGAAGGGGAGCGTTCGGGCGAATTCGACTACTACGTCATGTCCCTGTCATGGTCGCCCAATTGGTGCGAATTGACCGGCGACGCGCGGCAATCTCCGCAATGCGATGCCGCGAAAGACCACGGTTGGACCCTACATGGCCTCTGGCCCCAGTTCGCACGGGGATACCCCTCCTATTGCCAAAGCGGCCGCCGCCCGCCCAGCCGCGCCCAAACCGGAGCGATGGCCGATATCATGGGCACCGGCGGCTTGGCATGGCACCAGTGGAAGAAGCACGGCTCTTGCAGCGGTTTGGCCCCAGCGGATTATTTCGCACTCTCGCGGGAGGCCTACGCCCGCATCAAGCGCCCCGAGGTCTTTCGCAAGCTAGACCGTACCGTGTCCCTCCCCGCGGCGGTGGTGGAGGAGGCCTTCCTCAAAGCGAACCCGGACCTGACCGCGCAGGGGATCACCATCACCTGCAAGCAAGGGCACATCCAAGAGGCGCGCATTTGCCTGTCCCGCGACCTTGAGTTCATCCCCTGCGGACCGGACGTTCGGCGGGACTGCACGCTTGATAACGCGCTGTTCACCCCTCTGCGCTAGGCCCAACCGGGCCGATATTCTGGCGAAAACGGGAGAGGCGTAATTTCCTCTCCCGCATTCAATGCCTTTCGGCTCTCTCTCCAACACGGGTGGTCAGCGTCCCGGCCACCCGTGCCTACAGTAAACGAATTGCTGGTTAACAATTCGTTACTGTCTCAACTTTTACTGATCTTCTTCACCTTGCAGTTCACCGCCCACCTTCAGGACGATCTTGCCGATATGGCCGCTTGCCTCCATCCGGCGATGCGCGTCATTCGCCTCGGACAGGTCATAGGTGCTGTCCATCACCGGCGCGACGCGGCCCTGTTCCAACAGGGGCCAGACGTTCTGCAAAAGCTCCTGAGCAATCCGCGCCTTGGCCAGATCGCTCTGCGGGCGCAGGGTCGATCCGGTCATGGTCAGGCGGCGGGTCATCAGCGTAACGAAGTTCACCTCCTGCTTGGCCCCTTGCAGGAAGGCGATCTGCACCAGTCTGCCGTCCTCGGCCAAGGCTTTGAGGTTGCGGTTGATATAGCTGCCGCCCACCATGTCAAGGATCACATCCGCGCCGCCCTCGGCCTGCATGACATCGACGAAATCCGTGTCCCGGTAGTTGATCGCCACCTCGGCCCCCAGCTTCATACAGGCCGCGCATTTGCTATCGGTGCCCGCGGTCACGAAGACCCGCGCGCCCATGATGCGCGCCAGTTGGATCGCCGTGGTGCCGATGCCGGAAGAGCCACCGTGAATCAGCACTTTCTCTCCGGCCTTCAGCCCACCGCGCATGAAAAGGTTCGACCAGACGGTGAAGAAGGTCTCAGGCAGGCAAGCGGCTTCTTTCAGCCCCATGCCTTCGGGAATGGGCAGGCAATGCGCTGCGGGGGTGGCCACATATTCGGCATAGCCGCCGCCGGGCAGCAGGGCGCAAACCAGATCGCCCGGGGCCAGCGTCGTCACCCCCGGCCCGACTTCGACCACCTCGCCCGATGCCTCCAACCCCGGCAGATCGCTGGCGGTGGCGGGCGGCGCGTAGCGGCCCGCGCGCTGCAGCGCATCGGGGCGGTTCACCCCGGCATAGGCGACTTTGATGATGACCTGACCGTGTTTCGGCTGGGGCCGCGGGCGGGTGGTGCCTTGCAGAACGTCCGGACCGCCGGGTTCGGTGATTTCGATTGCACGCATGGTCTCTGTCATGTCTGAAGTATCCTCGGGTCTGGTTTCGCCGCAGCCTAACGGGCGGCCCCGGGGCGTGCACCCGGAATCTGAGACCCGACAAAAGAGGGAGAGGCGGATGCGCGCGCGAGGCAGGTTCAATTGGCATGAGGCCGCACGGCTGTATGCGGGGGAGCGGGAACTGCGCCGTGCGCCCACGCGCCAGTGCGACAGCTTCCGCGCCCTGCCCGCAACGCCCGCCTTCGATGCGCTGGCGGCCCTAGCCACAGCGATCATCCAGCAAGCCCCCTTTTGCCTCAGCGACCGCCCCCTGCCCGATGACATCGCCTGCCCGCCCGCTGCCTTTCTCACCCTCACGGGCGGCGCGTCGGGGCGGCCCAAGGCGGTCCGCCGCAGCCAAGCCTCGTGGACCGCCAGTTTTGAGGTCAATGCCGACCGGTTCGCCCTTACCCCCCGCGACAGCGTGGCCGTGTTGGGGCAGCTCAGCCATTCCCTATCGCTCTATGCGGTGCTGGAAGCGCTGCATCTTGGCCTCGACGCGCATGTACTGGCCGACCACGCCCCCCGGCGGCAGGCGGCTCACATTGCCGAGGCCCGGGCGACGATCCTCTATGCCACGCCCACGCAACTCCGCTTGCTTGCCCGCGCTGCCGCTGCCCCGCTGCCCTCGCTGCGCTTGGTTCTTTGCGGCGGCGGCGCGCTTGATACGGCAACACGGGTGGCGGTGGCGCGGCTCTGCCCCCATGCGGCAGTGCATGTCTTCTACGGCGCGGCAGAGACGAGTTTTATCACGCTGGCCGATGCCGATACGCCCGAGGGCGCGGTGGGCCGCCCCTATCCCGGCGTCGAGCTGCGGCTTTTGAATGCAGAGGGTGAACCCGCTACTGATGTTGGCGAGATCTGGGTGCGCAGCCCCTACCTCTTCGACGGCTACGCCCTCGGCCACAGCGAAGAGACCCGCTGTCAGGAGGGCTTCGTGACCGTGGGTGAGATGGGCGCGCTGGATGCAAGGGGCAACCTCTGGATCAAGGGGCGGCGGCAGCGCATGGTGCAGATCGCCGACCAGTTGGTTTTCCCCGAAACGGTAGAGGCCGTGATCAGCGCCCAAACCGGCCTGCCCTGCGCGGTTCTGCCCCGAGACGATGCGCTGCGAGGGCAGCAGCTGGTCGCGGTGGTCGAGGCCGCGGCAGGAGACCCGCCCGCCGAAAAAATCATCGCCCACTGCCGCGCGACGCTCGGGCCGCTCGCCTCCCCCCGGCGGGTCTATTTCCGCCCCGACCTGCCCCTGCTGCCCTCGGGCAAGCCCGACCTGCGCGCGCTTTCGGACTGGGTGGAGGGGCAAAGGTGACCCGCGCCTATATCGTCTCGGCCTGCCGCAGCCCGGTCGTCCCGCGCGGCGGGGCGCTAGCCCATCTCTCGCTACCCGCGCTTGCCGCGCCGGTCCTTACTGCTGCCCTCAGCCGCGCGGGGCTGGGCCCTGTGCAGGTCGACGAAGTGATCTGTAGCACCGCCCTCGGCCCCGGCGGCAACCCCGCCCGCAGCATCGCCTTGGCTGCGGGGCTGCCCGAACATGTCGCGGGCCTGAGCATCGACCGGCAATGCGCGGGGGGACTGGACGCGCTGGCGCTGGCGCGGCAAATGGTCCTTTCCGGCGCCGCCGAAATCGTCGTGGCGGGCGGGGCCGAAAGCTATTCCCGCCAGCCACTCCGCTACCGCACCTTCGCCGATGGCCGCCCGGCTGAGGCCTATAGCCAAGCGCCCTTCACCCCATGGCCCGAACGCGACCCCGACATGGCGGAAGCCGCCGCGGCGCTAGGTTGGTCCCAAGGCATTTCCCGCGCCGCACAGGATGACTGGGCCGTGGAAAGCCACGCGAAGGCCCGCGCGCATCCCCCAACCGAAGCGGAACTGGTGCCGCTCGCGGGCGTCTTAACCGATGCCTTCACTCGCCGCCTCACCCCCGCGCTTTGCAGCCGCGCCAAGGTGCTTTCCGGCGACATCACCGCCGCCAATGCCGCCGTCGCCGCCGATGCAGCGGCCTTTTGCGTCGTCGTGTCAGAGCGGGTGGCGGCGCCCCTCGCCCTGCCGAAAGTCGAACTCATCGCGGCGGCGACGAAGGGCAGCCGCCCCGAAGAGCCGGGGCTGGCCCCTTTGGTGGCCATCGGGGACGTCTTTCGCCGCACCGGATTGCAAGCCAGCGACCTGAACCGCGCCGAGATCATGGAGGCCTATGCCGTGCAGGCCATCGCCTGCGTCACCGGCGCAGGGATCGCGCCGCGGATCGTCAACAGGAGCGGCGGCGCCTTGGCGCGCGGGCATCCGATTGGCGCCTCAGGCGCGATCAATGCGGTGCGGCTGTGGCATGAGTTGGTGGCGCGGGGATCGGGCACCGGCTTGGCAGCGATTGCCGCCGCCGGGGGGATCGGCTCTGCCGCGCTGATGCGGCTGTAGCGGCCCGCCCCCATGGGGAGCGGGCCAATCGTTTAGCTGCGCGACAGCACGCTTGCGGGGCGCGCCTTGGCCAGACCGGAGGTGATGAACCCCGCCAGCACGGCTTTGATCAGGTCACCGGGGATGAAAGCTTGGACCAGCAGGGTTGCCTCGACCAGCGTTTTGTTCAGCGTCATCATCATCCCGAAGATGCCAAAGGCATAGACCACGAGGATGCCGCCCAAGACCGCCGACACCCCAGCCGCGAGGCCCACCGGCGCACTGCGCCACTGGTCCATGATAAAGCCGGTCACGAAAGCCCCGATTGGGAAGCCGATGAGGAAACCCACGGTCGGCGAGGCAAAGACACCCAGACCGCCACGGCCCCCGGCCAGAAGCGGCAGACCCAGCGCCACCAGCGCCACGAACAGCAGTGCCGCAAGGCCACCGCGCCATGCGCCCAGCACCGTGCCACAAAGCATGACACCCAGCGACTGCGCCGTGATCGGCACGCCGAAGCCGAGCGTGAATTTCGGAATCAGGCCCAGCGCCGCGATCAACGCGGCAAAGAGGGCGATCATGGTCAGATTGCGTTCCATTGGGAGTATCCTTGGGTTGAATTTTCCATTGCCTAGGCCACCCCCCTGCCCCGGTCAAGCATTACAGCCCGCCCCGCGCGCGCAGCGCCTCGGCCACATGTTCGGCGTCATCAATGGCCAGAACCGTAAAGGGCATCACCACGCGCCAGCCCGCCCGCCTGCGCGACCGCGCCCGCCATGCCAGCGACAGCATCTGCCCCTTGGCCGCCAGCACCGGGGTGAAACGCACCACCAGCGCCACGGCCAACTCAAGGCTGCGCGTGCGCAGCCCGAAACGGCGCAGCGGGGCGGCGAGCCAATGCACAACCCCCATCATATCGCTGAGTTTCGTGGTCATGGTGACAAGGTTCGCCAACCCCACGGCGGTGACCATCCGCAGCGCGATCACGAGCCCCGCCTCCGCATCGTCGGTCAAGACATGCCACAGCAGGATCAGCCCGACGAAAGGCCAGAGCATCCACAGACGCCCCACCCCGGCCCGCAGGAAGGCCCGCCCCGGCAAGGCATAGAGCAGCAGCATCCCCGCACAGAAGAAGATTTGCCAAACCGGCTCCTCCACCCCGAAAAGCAGCAGGGTGGCCGCGCAGAGCGCCCCCAGCTTGGCCCCGGCGGGCCAGCCATGGGCGCGGGTCTCAACCGGCGAGGTCAGAGAGATCATCGCTCGCCCCCAATTCCTTCATCCGCGTTTCAAAGGCGCGCAGCACCGGGCGGGCGCTGCCTTGCTGGACGACCTCGCCGCGCTCCAGCCAAAGGGCGTGATCGTATGCCGCCACCGCCGCCGGATCGTGGGTGATATGGACCAGGGTCAGGTCCAGCCCCGCCAAAACCCGTTCAAGGTGCAACCGCGTGGGGATGTCGAGCCCGGCAAAGGGTTCGTCCAACACAACCACCCGCGGCTGCATCGCCAAAACCGCCATCAGGCAAACCAACTGCCGCTGCCCTTGGGAGAGTTGGTGGATCGACGCCTGCGCCCAATGGCGCTTGTCGAATTGACCAAGGATCGCCGCCACCCCCCGCGCGGCCTCGGCCTTGGATTGGCCCATTTGCCGCAGACCAAAGGCGAGTTCCTCTTCCACGGTGGGAAAGATGATCTGATGGTCCGGGTTCTGAAACAGGATACCCACCGCCCCGATCGCGCGGCGGCGGTCCCGGGCCACATCGACCCCGGCAATCCGCACTTGCCCCTCATCGGCGGCCACCAGCCCCGACAGAACCCGCGCAAAAGAAGTCTTGCCCGAGCCGTTGCGGCCCAGGATTGCAATCCGCGCGGCATCGGACCTCAAGCTCACATCCCGCAGCACCGGCGTGCCGCCGGGGGTGTAGCTGATGCTGTCGATATCAATGAGCGGAAGGGTCGGGTTGGTCATCGGGCGCCTGTGGTAAAACCGGATGCCCCGCCCTACCACCTGCCGCCCGAGCGGGGAAGCCCGCAGCGCGCCTTAGCTCGGCGGCGTCCAACGGCCCGGCAGATCGGGATCCCGTTGCCCGCGCGGCGCCTTGATATGGCTCAACAGCCAGTTCGGCCCGGCCATCAGACGGCTCAGCGTCGGGCTTTCACGCACATTGGATTTGAGCTTTTCGATCTGCATCACATCGTCGATGCGCCGGTCAAGGAAAGACCATGTTGCCTGATGCCCTTCGCTGGCGTCGCCCAGCCAGTAGAGCAGCGTGGCCGAATAGACCCCCGATAGCGTGGCCCGCTTGCTGTACCAATTCACATCTTCCGAAGTATCGCCAAGGGCGGTCCAAATCTTATCGCTGGTCTCCCAAATCAGCCCGGCCCCTTCGGGCGCGTGATGCGGCAGGGCAAAGAGCGTGCTGCCCCGCCGGATCGCTTCACGATCCCCGGCTTCGAGTCGCAGGCGCACCGCCTTGGCGATACGATCCCTAAACCGCAACTCCGACAGATCGGCCTGCGCCAAACCTTCGACCATCTTGACGTCACCGCGCCGGTGATAGGCCACGGCGAGATCGACCGCCCCGCGCGGGCAGACCGCACGGGCCAGCGCCGGGTCCAGACCGCTGTCTTTGATCGCGGCATTGAAGGTCGCGGGCGACCAGCCGTCAAACGGCACATGCATCAATGCGGCATCAAGCAATTGGTCCTTTGGGTCGGCCTTGGGCGGTGTCATGGCGGGCTCCTATCGGGGCGTGATGGGGTGGACAAACGTGATATAGGCTGTTATAGGCCCATTTCCTGCAATTCCTTGCAACTTTATCCTAGAAAGGTGGTGACAACCACATGCAGGTTAGTGTTCGCGACAACAACGTCGATCAGGCCCTCCGGGCTCTGAAGAAAAAGCTCCAGCGCGAAGGCGTTTTCCGTGAAATGAAGCTCAAGCAACATTTCGAGAAACCGTCCGAGAAAAAAGCGCGCGAGAAAGCTGAAGCGATCCGCCGTGCCCGTAAGCTGGCACGCAAAAAAGCGCAACGCGAAGGTATGATGTAAATCATCCCCGCGACACGCGACAGATATAGAACCCCCGGTGCCCTTGGCAGCGGGGGTTTTGTTTTGTGGGGAAGCGCAGCGGAGCCGGGCAGCGCCAGACCGCGGGATGGCGCTCGAAGGCCTTCCAAATAGGCAGTTTATGGGGGCAACCCATGTGAAGGGCTTCGGGCCAGCACTCCGATTGCAAAAGCGCCAGCCCGTTCGGGCGGTCTGACGCTGCCCGGCGGCCTTCGGCCTTGATTCCGGGCTTTCCAACTACACCGGCAGCGCCGTGGTCTTGCACACCGTCCGCAGTGCAAAACTCGACTGCATCTGCGCCACGCCGGGCAGCCGCGCCAAATGCTGACGGTGAATCCGGGCGAAATCCTCGGTGTTCTCGGCCACGATCTTCAACAGGTAATCCGCCGTTCCCGCCATCAGGTGACATTCCAAGACATCGGGAATGCGCGAGACCGACTTCTCGAAAGCCTCCAACACCTCTTCGGCCTGCGCCTGCAAAGTGATCTCGACAAAGACCGTCGTCGGCATATCCAGCTTGCGCGGGTCCAAGAGGGCCACATAATCGCGGATATACCCTTCCTTTTCCAACCGCTGCACACGGCGATGACAGGCCGAGGGCGACAGATGCACCACCTCCGACAATTCGGCATTGGACACCCGCCCATTGCGCTGCAAAGCCCGCAGAACACGCCGATCAATCTCATCCAAGGCCATATGCGCAATACTTTCGCGTAAAGAGGTAGTTGAGCGCGATTATATTCGAAGGATGCGCCCCTTGGCGACCCCAATTTCGCAGCGATATGCAAGGTGGATGTGATAATCCTGTCCCACTACGGAGGAGGAGTGACCCCCATGAAAATCGGATGCCCGACAGAAATCAAACCGCAGGAATTCCGCGTCGGCCTGACGCCCAATGCCGCACAAGAAGCCATTGCCCATGGGCATGAGGTTATCGTGCAGGCGGGGGCCGGGGTCGGCGCGGGTTTTGAGGATGCGGATTACACCGCCGCCGGGGCGCGCATCATCGACACGGCCGAGGAAATTTTTGCCACGGCGGACATGATCGTCAAGGTGAAGGAGCCGCAGGCGGGCGAACGCAAGATGCTACGCGAGGGGCAATTGCTCTTTACCTATCTGCACCTCGCGCCCGACCCGGATCAAACCCATGATCTGCTGGCCTCGGGCTGTACGGCGATTGCCTATGAGACGGTGACCGACCGCAATGGCGGCCTGCCCCTGCTGGCCCCGATGTCCGAGGTCGCAGGCCGTTTGGCCCCGCAGGTCGGCGCATGGACGCTGCAGAAGGCCAATGGCGGGCGCGGCGTGCTGATGGGCGGCGTGCCCGGTGTCGGCCCGGCTAAGGTTATGGTCATCGGCGGCGGCGTCGTCGGCACCCATGCGGCCCGCATCGCCGCGGGCATGGGCGCGGATGTGACCGTGCTCGACCGCTCCCTGCCCCGGATGCGCTATCTCGATGACATCTATGGCGGCACCTTCAAAACCGCCTATGCCAGCGCGGGCAACACCATCGAACTGGCGCGTCAGGCCGATATGATCATCGGCGCGGTGCTGATCCCCGGGGCGGCGGCCCCCAAGCTGATCAGCCGCGCGCAACTGTCTGAACTCAAACCCGGCGCGGCGCTGGTCGACGTGGCAATCGACCAAGGCGGCTGTTTCGAGACTTCCAAGCCAACAACGCACCAAGACCCGGTTTATGAGGTCGACGGCATCATGCACTACTGCGTTGCCAATATGCCCGGCGCCGTGGCGCGCACCTCGACGATCGCGCTTGGCAACGCCACCATGCCCTTCATGCTGGCACTGGCCGACAAGGGTTGGAAACAAGCCTGCGCGGATGACCCGCACCTCAAAGCCGGGCTAAACGTCCACGCGGGCAAGCTGACCTATGCCGCCGTGGGCGACGCGCTTGGGATCGACAGCATCACCGCGGATCAAGCCATCGCGGGCTGAACGACAGCGGCCAAACAAAAGGCCCGCCAGATTGGCGGGCCTTTCCATTCCAAAAGCAGTGCTCAGCGCGTTTTCAAAGCGTCGCGAATTTCCAGCAATACATCGAGTTGCGACGGGCCGGTCTTGACCTCTGGTGCCACCTCATCCGGCTTTTCCGCTGCCGCCTTCACCCGGTTCACCATCTTCACCAAGATGAAGACCACGAAGGAGATGATGAAAAAGTTGATCACGGCCATCAGGAACGAGCCATAGGCAAAGACCGAAGCCCCCGCCTCCCGTGCCTGCTCAAGCGAAGCATTGGCAGGCACATCGCCCGACAGCACCGCGTAGTTGTTGGTGAAATCCACCCCACCGGTGAAAAGCCCGACAATCGGGTTGATCATATCGGCCACCAACGACGACACGATCGCCGTGAAGGCCGCGCCGACGATGATGCCGACGGCCATGTCCATGACATTGCCCTTGGCGATGAAATCTTTGAATTCTTGAATCACGGTTCTGTCCCTATTTTGCTGCGCGCCGATGGCCCCGCTGTCTCACATGATAGTGCGGACTGCCGCCTAGAGCGGTCAATAAAGTTTTCCGATAAATCGCCCGTTTTACGGCTCTCGGGCCGCTTGATCCCGAAAACAGACCCGCAAAAGCGCGCCTTCGCTGGTAAACTCGGTGGTCAGACGCCCGTTCAACTGTTCGGCGGCCGTGGCCATCAGCATCCGCCCAAGCCCCGTGCTATCGGCCCCCGGAACGTCACCGTCATGGCCGCAGCCATTGTCGCGACATTCCAAAAGCCAGCCCAAAGCCCCCTCCTGCCGCCGGAGAGAGATTTTGATCTCCCCTGCCCGGTCCCCGGCAAAGGCGTGTTTGATTGAATTGGCCACGAATTCGCTCACGATCATGCCAAGAGCCGATGCCTGCGCGGCCTGCAACTCCCCCGGCGCGGCCTCGCAAAAGATGGCGACGTGATCCGGCGCGCCGGCAGAGAGGAGCTTGTTCAGCTGTTCGAGGTAGGACTTGGTTTGCACCTTGCTTCGGCCACCCTGCCCCATCAACTCATTATGCAGCGATGCCACCGCGCCGAAACGGCGCTCGACAAGGGCAAGCACATCCCTGGCGTCGGGGTCTTGCACCTTGCGTGTCGCCATACGCAGCAGGGAGGCGATTGTCTGGAACGAGTTCTTTACCCGGTGGTCCATCTCAGCGCGCAAAGCGGCTTCGATGCGGATCTTCTTGCGCAGTTCCAACTGCATCATCACATGACGCGACAGGGTTTGCAGCGCTTGGCGCTGGAAATCGGTCAAGGTCCGCGGCTTGGTATCCAGCACGCAGAGCGTGCCAATCGGCTGGCCATTCGGCGCGACAAGGTTTGCGCCGGCGTAGAATTTCACCCGAGGGTCGCCAACATAAAGCGGATTGTCCGAGGTGCGCGGATCCGCCCCCATATCCGCAATCTCGGTATAGCCCTCATCGAGAATGGCATGAGAGCAGACCGATTGATCAAGGGTCGTCTCATGCGGTTCGAACCCGACGCGCGCCTTGAACCATTGGCGCTTTTCATCCACCAGACTGATCAGAGAGACGGGCGTTTCGCAGATTTTGGACGCAAGCTCGACGATGTCGTCGAAGTCAGCTTCGGCTTCGGTATCGAGAATATCGTAGGCTCAGGACTCATAGCCAGTAGATGACAGTGGCGGCGAGAGCGATGGCTGAGAGGAAGACCTTTGGGCATCGGT
>NZ_JBIFFJ010000012.1:0-80725 GCF_043556915.1 Sulfitobacter sp. 1A15299
CGGCGTTCCCGTAATGATGAGGACGTGAACATGAAAAACCTACTGAGATCTACGACTTCGCTGGGTCTGAGCCTTGCATTGGCTTTCCCGCATGGCGCCTTTGCGCAGGAGCAAAATCTGGCTGAATGCGGCCCCGTGGGCGAAGCGACAGAGTTTCCCTGCGCCTTCGACGATCAGACGGTAGAGAATGCTGAAGAGCTTCGGCTTATCGCCGGGCTGAGCGCTGAGGCCGAAGCGGAAGTTGAAGGTGAAGCGGAGGTCGAGGCCGAAGCGGAAGCCGATGCCGATGCCGAAGCTGGCGCGCTGCTGGATCAGGCGACCGGTGCACTCGAAGCCACCGGCGACGCTGCTGCGGCTGCGGTAGATGACGCTACCGAACAGGCCGAAGAGGCAGCAGATGCGCAGGCTGAAGCTGCAACCGAGGCGGCAGAAGAAACCGCGAGCGAAGCGGACGCGGCGGCTGATGAGGCGGAAATGACGGCTGAGGCTGAGGCTGAGGTCGAAGTTGAAGAGCAGGTAGAGGCCGAAGCGGAAACCGAGGCGGAAGCTGAAGTTAGCGAGAGCGCCGAGGTAGAAGCCGAGACCGCGCAGGATGCGGAGGTGGAAGCCGAAACAGCGACAGAAGCGGACGCAACAACTGATGCTGAGGCGACCGAGACCGTAGAGACCGAGCAAACTACCGAAGCTGCTTCCGAAACGGAAACTGCTGAAACCGACGCAGCCACCGCCGAAACCTCGGAACAAACCGCAGCCGAAATGGAAGCGGAAACCAGCGGCGAAGCGGTCGGTGAAGAAGACAACGCCGGTCTGACCGAAGAGCAAATTCAAGCCCGTGAAGAGCGCCGCGAAGCCCGCCGTGCCGAACGTCGTGAAGAGCGCCGCGCGGAGCGTCGTGCCGAACGTGAGGCTGCCGCAGCCGCCGCTGCTGCTGCCGCAGAGAACGATTCGGATGCCGAAGTCGTGACCGAGGAAGTGACCGAAGAAGACGTGCGCAGTTCGGACGAAGATTTTGATACCAAAGTGACTGCCGCTGGCGAAGCTAATGCCGCAGCCGCCAATGATGACGACAGCGGGCTGTCGGACTTTGAAAAGGCGCTGCTGCTTGGCCTCGGTGCTGTGGCGGTCGGCTCTGTTCTGAATAACGGCGAAAAAATCGTCAGCCGCTCTGGCGACCGGGTGGTGGTTCAGGACGACACCGGTGAGTTGCGCGTGCTCAAGGACGACAACGCCCTGCTGCGTCGCCCCGGGGATGAGGTGCGGACCCAGACCTTCGATGACGGCTCCACCCGGACCATCGTCACCAAAAGCGACGGCAGCCGGATTGAGACCATTCGCTCGCGTGATGGTACCGTGCTGCGCCGGACCAATTTTGACGCGCAAGGCCGCGAATACGTGCTGGTTGATGACCTCGTGGAAGAGCGCGAAGTCGTCGTGAATGACTTGCCGCAGATCCAGCAAACCCAACAGGTCCAGCGCGCCAGCAATCAGGACGAAGCAGCACTGCGCCAAGCGTTACAGGCAGAGATGCGCAACGATCAGGGGCGGACATTCTCTCTCCGTCAGGTGCGTGAAATCCGCGAAGTGCGCTCCCTCGCGCCCGAGCTGGAACTGGATGCCGTGCGCTTCCCCACTGGCTCCGCCGCGATCCAGCCGGAGCAGGCCCGCGCATTGGCCAATATCGGCACCACGCTGCGTGACTTGATCCAGAAGGATCCGCGCACCGTGATCCTTGTTGAGGGCCACACGGATGCGGTGGGCGATGCGAGCTATAACCTCGCTCTGTCGGACCGCCGTGCGGAAACCGTGGCACTGGCGCTGACGGAGTACTTCGATGTGCCCCCAGCCAACCTGATCACGCAGGGCTACGGTGAGAGCCAGCTGCGCGTGCCGACCACGTCGGCGGAACCCGCGAACCGTCGTGCCGTGGTACGCAACATTACAGGTCTGCTGCGCTAAGCAGACCGCCACCCCAAACAGAAAACGCCCCCGGAGCGATCCGGGGGCGTTTTGCGTTATCGGATGGTGAAGGTGTCAGTCGCGCCCATCACGCGGACCCGATTGCGCCTCATCACTTGTTGGGCAGGGGCCCGATCACCATGACCATTTGGCGGCCTTCCATCTTGGGGAAGTTCTCCACCCGGCCAATCTCTTTGGTGTCGGCAGCGACCCGCTCCAAAAGCTCGCGACCGAGGTTCTGGTGCGCCATCTCGCGGCCACGGAACCGGAGGGTAACCTTCACCTTATCGCCACCTTCAAGAAACTTGAAGACATTGCGCATCTTCACATCGTAGTCGTTCTTGTCCGTGTTGGGACGGAACTTGACCTCTTTGATCTCGATGATCTTCTGTTTCTTGCGGGCTTCGCTCTCGCGCTTTTGCTGTTCATATTTGAACTTGCCGAAATCCATGATCTTGCACACGGGCGGCTTGGCATTGGGCGAAATTTCAACAAGGTCGAGGCCGGCGTCATCGGCCATTTCCATGGCGCGCTGCGGCGACACGACGCCGACGTTTTCGCCATCGGCACCGATCAGGCGGATTTCGGGGGCACGGATCTTGTCGTTGACGCGCGGGCCGGTGTCACGTTGGGGCGGCGCGTTATGAGGTCTGCGAGCGATGGTGATGGTCCTTTGATTGTTACCTAATTCGAGAATGCAAGGTAAACCCGCGTGGGGCCATCTTCAAGCCGCAAAATCACGCTATGCGTGGGGTTTGAGGCGATTTACCCTTGATCTGGGGCGATTGTGACGCAATTCACGGCTATGCGGCCCCGGGGGAAATCTTTAACCTCGCGGGGCGTAGATTAAGGGGAATGGAATGAAGAATCTGGTCTGGTTGGTCGTCGCGGCGCTGATTGCGCTGGCGGGCTATATGCTTTTCACCGGCAAGGGGCCGCAGGAAGTGGCCATCGAAGCCTCCGAGGCGATCAATGCGCCCGAGGTGGCCGAAGATATGACCAAGGCCGCCGAAGACGCCGCCGATGCGATCGCGGGCACCGTGGATGCCGCCGGGGAGGCAATCAGCGATGCCGTGGACGACGCCACCGACAGCGCCAATGACGCGGCGGAGCCTGCGGCGCAGAATTAAGCAGGCACACGCAAAGCCGAAAAGCAAAGGCCGCGTCCGGGGAACCGGGCGCGGCCTTTGCTTTAGTGTGATCCGTTTGACCGGTTACTCGGCGGCGGGCTTCATCTGGAAACCTTCCTTGACCTGATCGGCAGGGGTCACCGGGTAGTCGCCAGAGAAACAGGCGTCACAATACTGCGGGCACTCGGGCTTGCGGCCTTCGGCTTCGCCCACCGCGCGGTAGAGGCCATCGAGCGAGATGAACTTGAGGCTGTCGACCTGCAAATGATCGCGCATCTCATCTTCGGACATGGTTGCCGCCAGCAGCTTTTCGCGCTGCGGGGTGTCGACGCCGTAGAAACAGGGCCAAGCCGTGGGCGGGGAGGCGATGCGGAAGTGCACCTCCTTCGCGCCCGCGTCGAGGATCATCTCTTTGATTTTGCGCGAGGTCGTGCCGCGCACCACTGAGTCGTCGACCAAGATCACCCGTTTGCCCCGGATCAGCGCGCGGTTGACGTTGAGCTTAAGACGGACCCCCATGTTGCGGATCTGCTCGGTCGGCTCGATGAAGGTGCGGCCCATATATTGGTTGCGGATGATGCCCATCGCATAGGGAATACCGGATTCAAGGCTATAGCCAATCGCCGCCGGGGTGCCGCTGTCGGGCACGGGACAGACGAGGTCGGCCTCCACGGGGCTTTCCTTGGCCAATTCGCGGCCGATATTCTCACGCGTTTCATAGACCGAGCGCCCGCCGAGGATGCTGTCGGGGCGGCTGAAATAGACGTGCTCGAAGATACAGAAACGCGAGGCGACACGGCGGAAGGGGAAATGGCTCTCGACCCCTTTCTCGGTGATCACCACCATCTCGCCCGGTTCGATCTCGCGAACGAATTCGGCACCGATGATGTCGAGCGCGCAGGTCTCCGAACTTAGCGCCCAGCCATCGCCGACACGGCCCAGCACCAGCGGGCGCACGCCGAGCGGGTCGCGCACGCCGATCAGCTTGGTGCGCGTCATCGCCACGACGGAGAAAGCCCCCTCGACCCGGCGCAGCGCATCTTCCATCCGTTCGGGGATGTTTTGCTGCAAGGACCGGGCCATCAGATGAATGATACACTCACTGTCGGATGAGGATTGGAAGATCGAGCCGCGTTCGATCAACTCACGGCGCAGGGCGTTGGCGTTGGTGATATTGCCGTTATGGGCAATCGCGGCCCCGCCCATGGCGAACTCACCAAAGAAGGGCTGCACGTCGCGGATCGCGGTGGGGCCTTTGTTGCCGGATGTCGAATAGCGAACATGACCGATCGACAATTCGCCGGGCAGGGTCTGCATGACATCCTGCGAAGTGAAGTTGTCGCGGACATAGCCAAAGCGGCGGGCGGATTGGAAACCGGCGGTGGGATCGTAGCTGACGATGCCGCCAGCCTCTTGCCCACGGTGCTGGAGGGCGTGCAGGCCAAGGGCCACAAAAGTGGCGGCATCGGCAACGCCAACCACGCCAAAGACGCCGCATTCCTCCTTTAGTTTATCCTCATCTCCGCTGTCGCGCAGATAGGAAGTGTCAAAGGGATGGGCGGGCGGCATGTGCTTGGACAACGGGGCAACTCCGAATCCGGGTGAGGTCGTTGCCTATGTAGGGGCTTCGCAAGCGGCTGTCACCCCGCATGTCGCCGATGGGGCGCAACAGGCAGGATAAAGCGCTGCAATGGTCGCCCTCTAGGCGGCCCCCGCATCTGGCCCGACGCAAACGCAAAACAGGCGGCCATGATGCTCTGGCCGCCTGTCTAAAAGGAGTGTGTTAAGAGAATATGAAGGCCTTAGGCGCTACATTTGCCGACCAGCGCCTCGTAGCGGTTGGTGATCCAGCCAAGCGCCTCTTGCGGGTCTTTCTCTTCGATCTGGCCGGTGAAACGCGAGAATACGGCGGCGGAACGGCTGTTTTCGACCATCGTGGTCCGCTCACCGGTGATGACGGTATCGTAGACGAAGAAGGCAATCGCCACCAAGAGCACGCCGCGCACGACGCCAAAGATAAAGCCAAGCCCTTGGTCCAAGCCGCCCAGCATCGAGCGGTGCACGAGCGAGGAGAACAGCGGCGTGAAGAGCGAGACTACGATCAGCGCTGCGGCAAAGACCAGCGCGAAGGCACCGATCACCGACAATTCGCAGCTATCGGCCAAGAATTCGCCCACATAGGGCAGTTCACGCACCAGCGGTTCGACCTGCGGCGCGAAAAGAAAGGCCAGGACAGCCGCTGCAATCCAGCCGACAATCGCCATCAACTCGCGCACCAGCCCGCGGCCATAGGCCAGCAATGCCGATAGCACGATGACAACCGCGACCACCCCGTCAATAATGGTAAAACCGTCCATGCGCGTTCTCGCCCTCGTCTAAGGGGGGATCAGCCCGCCCCGAAAATTTCGCCAACAAATCCGGTCAGATCGCTCATCGTATTCAGCGCAATTCCGGTCACACCCACAGCCTTGCCGCCGCGCGGTGCAATAGCGCTCGTAAAACCAAGTTTTTGCGCCTCTTTCAACCTGTTTTCCGTCTGGCTGGCGGGGCGCAGCGCACCGGAGAGGCTAATCTCGCCGAAAACAACGGTTTCTGCGGGCAGGGCCGCGTCCTCCCGCGCCGAGAGGATCGCGGCGGCCACAGCCAGATCGGCGGCAGGTTCGGAGATCTTCATGCCCCCCGCCACATTGAGGTAGACATCCAAGCCCGCGAAGGGAATTCCACAACGCGCCTCCAAAACCGCGAGGATCATCGCCAGACGGCCCGAATCCCAGCCCACCACCGTGCGGCGCGCTTGGGAATGGGGCGAGGGGGCCACGAGCGCCTGAAGCTCGACCAAAACGGGCCGGGTGCCTTCGATGCCCGCAAAGACGACCGACCCGGGGGAGGGCTGTCCGCGTTCCGACAAGAACAGCGCGGAGGGGTTGATCACCTCCGACAGGCCGCCGCCCGTCATCTCGAAAACGCCGATCTCATCCGCCGGGCCGAAGCGGTTCTTGACCGCGCGCAGGATGCGGAACTGATGGCCGCGCTCGCCTTCGAAGTAGAGCACGGTGTCGACCATATGCTCCACCACGCGGGGGCCAGCGATCTGGCCCTCTTTGGTGACATGGCCCACAAGGATCACCGCGACCCCGCGGCGTTTGGCGAAACTGGTCAGCTCATGCGCCGCGGCGCGAACCTGACTGACCGATCCGGGCGCGCTTTCGACGTTGTCGGCCCACATGGTCTGGATCGAGTCGATGATGGCAAGCTGCGGGCGCTCGGCCTCGAGTGTGGTCAGGATGTCGCGCAGATTGGTTTCCGCGGCCAGCTTCACCGGCGCTTCGGAAAGCCCCAGACGCTGCGCGCGCATGCGGACCTGCGCGCTGGCTTCCTCGCCGCTGACATAGATTGTCTTGAGCCCTGAGTTGGCGAAATGCGCGGCGGCTTGCAGCAGAAGGGTCGATTTCCCGATGCCCGGATCGCCGCCCACAAGGATCGCCGAGGCAGGCACCAGCCCGCCGCCCAACACCCGGTCCAATTCCGCAATGCCCGACTGTGCACGCGGGGGCGGGGTTTCCTGTGTGGCAAGATCGGTGAGTTCGATGGCCGATCCACGCCTTGCGCCCAAGGATTTACTGGGCGGGCCTGCGGAGATGCCTTTGTCTTCGACGATGGAGTTCCACGCGCCGCAGGCGTCACAGCGCCCGGACCATTTGGAATGTTTCGCGCCGCATTCGGCGCAGGAAAAACTGGAGGAGGATTTGGCCATGGGCCCTTTTCGCGTAGCTGCCCGATGGCGTCAAAGGAAAAGCATCCGGCCCTTGGGTGATGATCCCGGGGGGGAACCCAGTGGGCCGGATGCCGCCGCTGATTTTACTCGGCGGCTTTGGGCGGCAGGTCGATCACGATATTGTCGAGCGATGTCGTCTCGGGTTTGCGCTCGGGCGTTTCGGTCGGGACGACACGCTCAAGGCCGAGCTCTGGCATGATCTCACGCATCTCGTCACGCAGACGTTCAAGTTGTGCCACGGCGACGCTTTCTTCCAGTTCGACTTCGTGCAGCCAATGTTTCATCTCGGTCGAGATCGCCTTGGCCTGATCGAGACGGCTGTTGAAAAGTTCAACCTCCTCCTGACGTTGCTTAAGGAAGCTGCGGGCGCGGGCCAGTTTCTCATCCGAATAGACCTCAGCCAGATCGCGGGCCACGTGGCTCATCTGGGCGGCCATTTCCAGCACCGCAGGCTCAAGCGTGCTGAGGTCAGGGTGATCGCGCAGGTAAGCCAGACGTTCGCGCACCGAATCGAATTCCGAACTCATCTGAAAGGTTTCGGCACGGTCGGCGGCATGTACGGCGGCATAGGCGCGGGCCACGTCCTGCATGCCGACGTTGAACTGACGGTGCGAGGTTTCAAGCTGCATGACGCGGCGGTTGGTGGGCAGGAAAAAGCACAGACCCACGGCAAGCACGGTCAGCGCCAGTTGGGCGTACATCCCGGCGTTTTCGATAGGCTCACCACCGTATTGAAGATCAAGGCTGATCCAATTCCACAGGCCGAGGGCCGCCATGATGCTGGCCCCGGTCAGCGCAAGCGCTGCGAGGGCAAAGACCACGACAGCAAGTCGCTGAAAGGCGAATTGGATGAGGTAGGCAAAGGAACGAAGTTGGGACATACTTTCTCCCCCCTGGAAGAGCTACTAAGCAAGTTTCTGCCGACCAACGCCTCCTTATCCTTCTTTGTTCCCATTCCCTGCGGAATTATGCTGAGGATTTAACATAGTGTTGCCGAGATTATGGCACAACCTCAGGTTTTTCGGAAGTTTTTTGCGCATCTACGTGTGATTTTAGATCCGCGTCACGGGCTGGGGCCACGCTGTGTCGGGGAGGTACAACCATCGGTCGCTCTGCGATTCTATTGGCTATGCAATGCCGAGCGGGGGAAAATTGCCGACCTAATTGGCGTAGTTTCGCGCGTATCTTGCGCCCAATGAGGTAAGCACCTCATAGCCGATCGTGCCTGCCCAATCCGCCAAATCGTCAACGCCTTGGCTTTGCCCCAGCAGTTGCAGGGTCGCGGGCACCTCGTCCAATGCCGAGACATCCACCGTGATCAGGTCCATCGAGACGCGCCCGACGATGGGCAGGGGGACACCCTCATGCTGGAAACAGGCGTTGCCGGTCGCATTGCCCATGGCACGCTGTAGGCCGTCGGCGTAGCCCGCAGCCACGGTGGCGAGCTTTACGGTGCTCTCCGCCGTCCATGTGTTGCCATAGCCCACCGTTTCACCGGGGGTGACGCTGCGGGTCTGGATCACCGGCACGTCGAGGGTGACCACGGGCCGCGCCTCTGTGAAAGGGCGCCCGCCGTAAAGCCCGATGCCAGGCCGGGTGACGTCAAAATGATACTCCGGCCCCAGCAGAATGCCCCCCGTGGCGGAGAGCGAGCGCGGGGCTTCGACCCCCTGGGTCATGTCGCGGAAACTGCGCAATTGCGCGTCATTCATCTCGTGATCCGGCGCGTCCGAGCAGGCCAGATGTGACATGATCAGCCCGGGGTTCTGGCTCAGCGCGATGTCGCGCAGGGCCGCCCATTCCGCAGGCTCCATCCCCAGACGGTTCATCCCGCTGTCGAGTTGGATGCCGAAACCATGGCCCGGCAGAGTCTCAAGCTGGCGCAGCAGTTGCTCGGTTGAATTGATCATCGGCGTCAGTGCGGCACCGGAAATCGCCTCGGCATCGCCCGGCATATGACCGGAAAAGACATTGATCACCGGGCCTTCGCCCAAGGCTTGCCGCAGGGCCACGCCCTCTTCGGTCAGGGCCACGAAGAACTGCCGCGCACCGGCCTCGGCCAAAGTCTTGGCCACACGGGCGGCGCCCAGCCCATAGCTGTCGGCTTTGACCACGGCGGCGGTCTCGGCTTTTGTCATACGGTCAAGGGCGCGCCAGTTGTCGGCGATGGCTTGTAGGTCGATGGTCAGGGTCGCTTTGCTCATGCGCGGATGTGGGCCGGAATGAGGGGGGAGGTCAAGCGGCCAAGGGCACCTAACGTCATCCGCGACAGGGAGGCGGGGGATTTGCTACAGTTTTGCCTACGGGATGCGCAGGATGGGGAGGTCAGGCGGATGTCACGGATCAAGATCATGTTCGGCCACGCGGGCGTGTCGCTCATGGCACTGGCGGCCTTGGTCGCCTTTGCTGCCATGCTCTGGGGCGCGCCGCTGTGGTGCTGGGCGCTGGTGCCGCTGGGGGTCGCGGCGCAGATGCTTAATGAGTACAACCTGCACCGGCATGTCTTTCACCTCGCCCCGCCCAAACGGCAATGGGCCTTTGATTTGCTTTACCGCGCGCATTACGGGCACCATGATTTCCCGACCAATCACGGGCTCTTCTTCGTGCCGATCTGGGTCGCGCTGCCGATGCTGGTGGGAAACTTCCTTCTGGTCTGGGGCATCGCGGCGCTTTTGGGGGCCGAGGCGGCAGTCTGGATCGCCACGGCGATCGTGCCCTTGGGCGGGGTGCTGACCTTTCTGGGTTATGAGTGGTTTCACATGACGGCACATCTAACGCTGCCGAAGACGGCGGTGGAGCGCCATGTCACGCGGCTGCACAATCAGCATCACTTCCGCGATTTCAACAAGTGGTTCCACGTGAGCCCGGGCGGGCAGATGATTGACCGGGCCTTGGGCACCGATATCGACACCGAGGCGCTGAAGCGCCAGCAGCGCATCGCCTTTATCCGCACCTTGGGGATGCGGCCCGATGACCCGAGGTTGCTGGCCGCGCGCACGCGGTTCGCCGGGAAATACGGGCTGAGCGCGGCCGAAGTGGCGCGGGCCGCACGGGGCTAGATGTGAAACTTCCGTAACGTCACGGCGCCAGGGGTTGCGTGGTGTCGCGCGCCGCTTACTCTGCTCCCAAATATAAAGGGAGAGAGAGATGAAGCACCATTTGATGACCACAGCGCTCGTCGCATCGGGCTTGGCTGCCGGGGCGGCGCAGGCGGAAAACCGCATCGACACACAATTGCCGGGCGCGCCTGAGCTTGCGGCCTACGGTGATCACGCCGTCGGCGTGCGCACGCTGGAGATGGTCAACCCCGACCAGATCGACATCCTCGCCATCGACCCCGCCGCCGACAAGCCGAAGGAGATGCCGCGCTATGACCGGCCGCTGACGGTCGAAATGTATTACCCTGCCGCCGAAGGGGCGGAGGGCGAGACCGCCTTCAAAGCCTTCCTGCGCGATGGCACCACCGAGGTGACGTTGGAGGGGCAGGCGATGCGCGATGTCGATCCGGCGACGGGCAAGACCTTCCCGCTGGTGCTGATCAGCCACGGCTATCCGGGCAACCGGTATCTGCTGTCGCATCTGGCCGAGAACCTCGCCTCCAAGGGCTATGTCGTGGCCTCAATCGACCATACCGACAGCACCTACCGCACGCAGGCGGCCTTTGGCTCGACGCTGGTGAACCGCTCGCTCGACCAGCTTTTCGTGCTGGAGCAGATGGCGCAGAAGGCCGCCGAGGGGGGCGATTTCGCGGGGCTTTACGACGCCGAGAACACCGGTCTGATCGGCTATTCCATGGGCGGCTACGGCGCGATCATCACCGCCGGGGGCGGGGTGACCGAGGCGTCGGTTGGCTACACCTGGGGCGGGCCGCATGGCACGCTCGGGATCCATCAGGCGGGCTCCGAGACCCATGACGCGCTGCCCGATCCGCGCATCAAGACCGCCGTGGCCTTCGGCCCCTGGGGCATGAACCGTGGCTTCTGGGATGCCGAAGGTCTGGCCGGCGTGCAGATCCCGATGCTCTTCATCGCGGGCTCGCAGGATGATGTCTCGCTTTATGAGAACGGCATCCGCGCGATCTGGGAGAACACCTCGAACGTCGACCGCGCGCTATTGACCTACATGAACGCAGGTCACAACGCGGGCGCCCCGATGCCTGCGCCGGAGGAGGCCTATTACTTCAGCGAAGACAAGAGCTTCAATATCTCGGAGCATTACACCGACGCGGTCTGGGACACGGCGCGGATGAACAACATCGCGCAGCATTTCGTGACCGCTTGGATGGACAGTCATCTCAAGGGTGAGGCGGCGAAGGCGGAGTATCTCGATCTGGTGGAGAATTCGAACGACGGGGTCTGGTCGGTCGAGGAGGACGGGACCGAGAAGGAAGACCACAGCTACTGGAAGGGGTTCCCGGAAGGGACGGCGAAGGGGCTGATGTATGAGGTGAAATCGGCGGCTGAGTGAGGGGCGTGGCCCGGTGGTGATGCCGGGCCTTTTCTTTTGCCACCCGGCCCGGAGCAGGTCGCAAGCGCCGGGCTATCGCCTGCCCGGCGAAAGGGGGGCTACTAGATGGAATTGGGCATGGTGTTCCGTGAGAGACATCATGGCTGCGAGAGCACTGCTCGAGGTTGCCACCCGGCCCGGAATCAAGCCGCAGGCGCCGGGCCATCGCCTGCCCGCCCGGACGGGTAGGCGATTTGGTGAGGCTGGGCGTAACTCTGCGAACGCACATCACGGCTAAACCATAAAGTGGCACGAGGCCACCGGGGATCGCCGACCCGCGGGCAGGCGATGGCCCTTGTTCCGAAAATTTCAATTTGGAAGTACCGCAGGCTCTCCCCTCAAAACTCCTGATCGTCCCCGCCACCCTGCTGCCAAGGCTGCACGAGGTTCCCGAAGCGGGTGAACTTGCCCTCGAAGCTGAGATCCACCGTGCCGATGGGGCCGTGACGCTGCTTGCCGATCACCACTTCGGCGCGGCCGTGCAGGCGCTCCATCTCTTCTTGCCAGACCGCCATCTTGTCGAGCTCGTGATCGCCGGGCTTTTCGCGTTCCTTGTAGTATTCCTCGCGGTACACGAACATCACCACATCGGCGTCCTGTTCGATCGAGCCGGATTCCCGGAGGTCCGAAAGCTGCGGGCGTTTATCGTCCCGGCTTTCCACCTGACGCGAGAGCTGGGACAGGGCGATCACCGGGATGTTGAGTTCCTTGGCGATGGCTTTGAGACCCATGGTGATCTCGGAAATCTCGTTCACCCGGTTTTCGGATTTGCCGGTGCCGCGCACCAGCTGCAAATAGTCGACGATCAGCACGTCGAGCCCGTGGGTCCGTTTCAGACGCCTTGCGCGCGCGGCAAGTTGGCTGATCGGCAGGGCAGGCGTGTCGTCGATGAAGAGCGGGCAGGCTTCGAGCGCCTTGGCGGCATCAACAAAACGGCGGAACTCGGCCTCGGTCATGTCGCCCGAGCGGATCTGGTGGCTGGGGATCTCGGCGGCTTCCGACAGGATCCGCGAGGCAAGCTGTTCGGCGCTCATCTCGAGGCTGTAAAAGCCCACGACGCCGCCGTCGATGGCCCCTTCGGTGCCGTCGGGCTTCATCCCGCGCTTGTAAGCCTTGGCCACGTTGAAGGCGATGTTGGTCGCGAGCGATGTTTTCCCCATCGAAGGACGCCCGGCGAGGATCAGAAGGTCAGAGCGGTGCAGACCGCCCAGTTTCTTGTCCATGTCGATCAGCCCGGTGGAGACGCCCGAGAGGCCGCCATCCCGCTGGTAGGCGGCATTGGCCACATTGACCGCATCCGTGACCGCCTTGAGGAAGGACTGGAAACCGCTTTCCACCTGACCCTGTTCGGCCAGCTTGTAAAGCTCCTGCTCGGCCTCGACGATCTGCTCGCGTGGCTCGGAAGAGACATCGACCTGTGCTGCCTTGGCCGAGATGTCGCGACCCAGTTGGATGAGATCACGGCGCACGGCGAGGTCGTAGATCATCTGCGCGTAGTCGCGCACGGCGAAGGCGCTGATCGCCGCACCGGCGAGGCGGGCGAGATAGGCCGGGCCGCCCAACTCCTTCAGCCCCTCGTCGTCCTCCATAAAGGCTTTGAGCGTAACCGGGGAGGCGAGGTTGTTCTTGGCGATCCGCTGGGCCGCGATATCGAAGATGCGGGCGTGGACCGGCTCGTAAAAATGTTTGGGGCCAATGACGGATGCCACGCGGTCGTAGACGTCATTGTTGGTCAGGATCGCGCCCAAAAGCTGCTGTTCGGCTTCGATCGAATGCGGCATCGATTCCGGTGCCTGCACGGCCAATTGGTTCGCGTTCAGCGATGTAATCTCGTTCATGACCTCACCCATTTCTACCCAGGTGGACCTCATAGCCAGTGGGTTCGCCCGGCGCAAATTGTATCTTTTGTGGATATCTTTACCGACAAAAGGCCCCACCACATTTTGCCTTGTGGTGGGGCCTTCGGTCAACATCTTGCGGAAATTCGGTTAACCTTTGCGGGATTCCTGCCAGTCGCGCGGGGCGTTCAGGAAGGCTTCGACCTCGCTCAGCGTGCCCGCGTCAAAGGCCCCTTGAGCGCGGGCCTCGGCCAGCACGTCCCACCATGTGCAGAGCGCATGGAGCGTAACGCCATGGTCGCCAAGGGTCTTTTCGGTCTGGGGGAAGATGCCATAGTGAAAGATCACCGCCGTATGGGCGCAACTCGCCCCGGTTTCGCGAATCGCGTCGACGAAGCTGAGTTTGGAGCCGCCATCGGTGGTCAGGTCTTCGACCAGCAACACGCGTTGGCCGGGCGTCATCTCACCTTCGATCCGCGCGTTGCGGCCGTAGCCTTTCGGCTTTTTGCGCACATAGGTCATCGGCAGCGCCATCCGTTCGGCAACCATGGCCGCAAAGGGGATGCCTGCCGTCTCGCCCCCGGCGATATTGTCGAATGCCTCGAAGCCCGCGTCACGCATGACGGTGACGGTGAGGAAATCCATCAGCGTCGCGCGGATCCGCGGGTGGGAGATCAGTTTGCGGCAGTCGATATAGGTGGGCGATGGCAGCCCCGAGGCCAGCGTGAAGGGCTCATCCGCGTTGAAATGTACCGCGCCGATCTCCAGCAGCATGCGCGCGGTGAGGCGGGCCATTTCTTGGGGGCTTGGGTGGCTGGTGGGGATCATGGCAGGCGTCCTTGGGTGGGGAGAGGTCGGAGCGGTATTTAAGAAAGGATGAAGATCAGGTGGTCCAGTGCAGATCGAAACCGGGGTCGAAGACCGTGACCGGCCCGTCGGGCGTGTCGATGCTGCTGGGGTGTTGGGGCGCTTCGCGGCGCAGGGTGATCTGTGCCTCGTTCGGCGGCAGGCCGTAGAAGGCTGGGCCGTTCAGCGAGGTGAAGGCTTCGAGCTTGTCGAGCGCGCCGTCTTCTTCGAACACCTGAGCGAGGATCGACAGTGTGTTGGGCGCGGTGAAGCAGCCGGCGCAGCCGCAGGGTTGGAGTTTCGCGCCATCGGTATGGGGCGCGCTATCGGTGCCGAGGAAGAAGCGCGGATCGCCGGAGGTGGCCGCTTGGCGCAATGCGCGGCGGTGGGTCTCGCGTTTGGCGACTGGCAGGCAGTAATAATGTGGGCGGATGCCACCGGCGAGGATGTGGTTGCGGTTGATCACCAGATGGTGCGTGGTGATCGTGGCGGCAAGACCGCTGTCGTTGCTGCGCACGTAGTCGGCGGCCTCGGCGGTGGTGATATGTTCCATAATCACGCGCAGCGCGGGGTGGGCGCGGCGGATTTGGTCGAGCACACGGTCGATGAAGACGGCTTCGCGGTCGAAGATGTCGACCTCGCTGTCGGTAACCTCGCCGTGGGTACAAAGGGGCAGGCCGATTTCGGCCATGCGGTCGAGCACCGGGGCGACATTGTCGAAGTTCGACACGCCGCTGGCAGAGTTGGTCGTGGCACCTGCGGGGTAGAGTTTGACGGCCTGGATCAGCCCTTCGGCATGGGCGCGGGCGACATCGTCGGGGTCCGTCTCCTCGGTTAGGTAGAGGGTCATCAGGGGGGTGAAATCGGCGCCTTCGGGCAGCGCGGCCATGATCCGGTCGCGGTAGGCGGCGGCCTGGGCGCCTGTCACCACGGGGGGCACGAGATTGGGCATGATGATGGCGCGGGCGAAGTCGCGGGCGCTGTGCGGGACCACGGCGCGCAGCATGTCGCCGTCGCGCAGGTGCAGGTGCCAGTCATCGGGACGGCGGATCGTGAGGCTTTGTGTCATGGGCGCGGGGCTAGCACAGAGCGGGGCGGCGCGCCAGATTGAAAACCTATCCGGTGGCGGTTGCGGCCTCGGACACGCGGGCCTTGCGTCTGGCACGGATGCGTTCGAGGCGGCGGGCAAAGCGGGGGGCCTTCATCCGGGCCGAAACATTGGCGCAGAGCGCTTCGAGCAGCCTTTCGCGCCCTTGGGTGTTGATCGCTTGGCTGAGGTTGCGCAGATAGGGCAGATAGTCGCGCCGCGCGCGGTAGAGGGCGGCGAAGCGGGCCGCGTCCAGCGTGCCCTCGGCGGCGGCTTGCAGCAGCGGGTCGAGCTGGTCGATCTCCAGCAGGTCGGTTTGCAGCGCATCGCCCATGAAGGGCGTCCGCAATTTGGTGACATTGGCGCGGGTGAAAAGCGCCGCATGCATCGCGTCGAGCCTCTCGCGCGGGTCGTAGAGGACAAAGACCCGTTCGGCGGCGTCGAGCATATCGGGCGCATAGCCATAGCGGGAGGTGAAATCGAGGATGCGCATATCGGCGAAACGGTCATCCCATTCGGTGATGCGCGGGTTCAGCGTGGCCTGCGGTTGGATCGCCACCACAGCCGCGCCGGGGGCGGCGACGGAATAGGCGGCGGCGGCATAGGCGCAGGGGCCAGCGCCATAGAAGAGCACTTGATCGAATTCGTCGAAGAAGCCGTCGTCGATCAGCCTGTCGAAATAGGCATAGACCTCTTCGGCGCGGAACCATGTGTCGCCGTCGCTGGCCAAGCATAGATGCGACCAGTCGTGATTGCGCACCATGTCCCAGCCCAAGGGCTGCGCCTTGTCGGAGAGGGCATGCATGCCTTGGTAGGTCTCGAAGGTGACGAGCAGCGTCGTCTCACGTTCGATGAAGGCGGAGAAGTGGCTTTTGCCCAGAGATTGGAAATAGCCGTCTTCTTCGGCCACGGCTTCAACCGCGCGCAGCCATTCGCGTTTGGGCATATCGGCCAGTGAGCTTTCGATTGTGGGCGTCTCGCGCGGCATCGGGCATCCTCGGGCTTGTCGGGGCGGGGCAGAACCGCCGTTTCAGCTGGGTGTAGCCGGATATTAGGGCGAAAATGCGGAAAATCCGTGAGAAAATGAAGAGAATGTGACGGTTTTCCGGGGGCGCTGTCTACCAGCTGCGGCGGAAAGCCACGACTTTGTTGTGCGAGCCGCGGTGATAATAGGCCAAGCCCGCCTGCATGAAGGCGGTGAAGACCTTGTTGACGCCCTCGGGGCCGATCCATTGCGGGTGCAATTCGATGATCGCGGCGCGGAGGCTGTCGAGGGGCAGGGTGGGGATCAGATCGACTTCGGCACCTTCGATATCGCAGATCAAGACGCTCGGGGTAAGGTCGGCAAAGACTTGGGCCGCGTCGAGCACGTCAATCTGATGGGTTTTAGGTGGGTTTTCGTCTTTGAAACGGGTCAGGGAAGACGACAAAATGCGGTCGCGCACATAGAACGCCGCTTTGCCGGGGGTGGGGCCGAGGATGGCGTTGACGACATGGGTGTTGGACAGGCCGTTGGCCGCGTGGACCCTCCGGATATAGGGGATAAGGTCCGGGTTCGCCTCAAAGGAGTGGACCGAAGCGACATTGCGTTTACTGGCCACCAGCGTCGACATATAGCCGATACCGCCGCCCAATTCGATCACCCTGTCGCCTTCGCGGATTACGCGGAGCGCGGCTTCGCTTTCCTTCGCTTCATAGGCGTTCTGTCGCAGCAGCTTACGGATCCGCCCGCGTAGGATCGCCGGATCGTCGGGAAATTTCATGCCGCGGGAGTGGAGGGAATTGGATTCTGGCGGGGGCGCTGCCTGGGTCACGGGTCAGCTTTCCATATCGAGGGCAAGGGCATAGGCGGCACGCTCGGTCGCGGTTAACTTGATGTTAAGCGCTTGGCGGTAGAGATCGCGGAATTCCGGTGTCTGGCGCAGGTCTTCGGCCTTGGCGCGGTGCCAGTCGAGGCCCGCTTGGTGGTGTATGCGAAGTTGGGCGTCGGCGAGGAGGCCGTCCATCTCGGTGCGCAGACGGGGCAGGTTGCGCTGGATCGACAGGTCACGGTGGTCGTTCCAGTCCATTCGGATCCAATAGTTGATCCCGATGGAGCGGTCGACGTGAAGCGCGCGCCCGCGTTGGCGTTTGATAAGGAAGGAGTCGGCCGAGCGGAGGGCATAGTGGTTCAACTGAAGCAGGTCATAACCGATGTTGCCGCGCGAGGACCGCCAGCCATTGCGCAACGCGTCGCGCGTCATGTCGCGGCCCGCGCCGTTGACCCATTTGACTTGGCCCACCGCGGCCTCGTCCAGTTTGTTTGGCCGGTGGCAGGAGAGTTTGCCATAGGCGCCGAGGTTGCGGAACATCGTCTTGAACCCCCATGCGGTATGGGGTTTGGGGCAAAAGCTCGGTGCGCAGTGGTCGAATTGGCCGATCACGGGGGTTGCCGACAGGGCAGTCACGCCGTTGTGGCCGAAAAGGCGCCACGTCATCGCGATATTCGTGGCTTCGGGGGCGGCGGCGAAGAAGTCTTGGAGCCTGCCGTTGCCGGTGCGGATGTTGACGAATTCATCCACGTCAATATGCGCGATCCATTCCGCCTGGCGGACGAGCGGTTCCTCCAGCGCTTGGTTCAGCGCGTGTTGTTGGGGGGAGTTGCCTTTCCAATCGTCGTTGTTGCGGTGCTGGAGAATGCCCATATCTTGCAGCCGTCCCAAAACGGCATCGGTGCCGTCGCTGCAATCATTGGTGTAGATCAGGAAGTTATCGAAGCCCACAGCGCGGTGATAGGCCACCCATTCGACGATATAGGGCGCTTCGTTTTTCATGCAGGCGACGATGACATTGCCGCTGTTGTCGGGTGGCAATGCGCGCGGGGGGACGGCGGTGTAGGCGGGCGCGGGCTGGTCTTCGCCCGCAGGGGCCGCGCCGTTGTGGGGGCGGAAAGGGCCGCGCAGGATCGTTTCGTGGTTGACCTTCAGCCGGGTGAGGAGCCGGGCATTCGCGGCGCGTGCCTCTTCGGGGGCGTCGGGATCGTGCAACAGCGCCTCGAACTTTGCGGCGGAGTGGCGGGTCTCCTCAACCTCCGCGCGCTTTTGCGCGAGCGGGGTCGCGGTGCTGCGGATGCGGTGGGCGAAGGCTGTGAGGTATTGGGTGGCGCGAAAGCCGAACTGAGGGTACGCTTCCTGCCATGCAGCCTCGGGCGCATCGGGGGTAAGCGCCTGATCCAGCGCGGGAAAACGGGCGATGAGCGCGGCATTGTCGCGGGCGAAACGGTTAGAGATTGCGGCGAGGCTCCCGGGTTTGATCACGGGGCCGCCGATTTGCAGCGCCTGCAACATCTGGCTCCATGTGCTGCGCGGGCAGGCGAGGTCATGGGCCTGTTGATAGCGGATCAGCACATCGTTGAACTGCCGCATCCGCGTCAGCCAAGGCGCGGGCAGGGCTGCGAGGGCGCGGCCCGGAGCGACGGGGCCGAGGGGCGTGGAAAGGCCCAAGCTCTCGGTGATCTCGCTGGCCCCGGCCTTGGACATAAGATGTGGCAGGTCGAGGGGGCGAAACGTAATGCTCTCTGCGCCGAAGGCGGCGGCCCAATGGGCATGTAGCGCTTGATAATCAAGCCAAAAGGGCGGGGCTTGCACCTCGGGGAAGAGGCCGAAATCCGGTGCGACCTCCCTCTGGGCAAGCGCGCCTTGCCACCAGTTGCCGCGCTCGGCCAAGGCCAATTCCTGTGACAGCGGATGACGGCGGCTTTCGGCCACGGCAAAGCCGTAATGCGCAACCAGCGTTCGCGCCTGTTCATCCAGATGGGCGACCACGCGGATGTCGTCAAAATAGGGGCGCAGCAGATCGTGCAGGGCGCGCAGCTCTTCGGGGTGTGACAACAGATTGCCCAATTGCGCCGCGCTCAGCACCACATGTTCGGCGCGGGTCTTGGCCAACTCATGCGGGATCAGCGCGTGAAATTCATCGCGCAGGGTGGTGCCGATCAGGGGGCTGTCCAAGCCGCGGCGGTGGCGTAGCAGACCCACCGCTTCCGGGGCGGCGCAGGCGGCATAGAGGCGGACGTGGTTCCAATCGGCGGCCAGAACCCCCTGCTTGAGCAGCGCGTCCTTTTGCTGATGCAAGATAGTGCGCAGCCGGGCGGCAGCGCGTTCGGTCGGGCCGATGAAGAGGGTCAGCCGCATCACCCGGCCTCCGCCTTGCCACTGTTGCTTTGGCCCCACCACGGCAAGTCGATCTCTAGATAATCCGCGATCTTGTCGCGCGCCTCGGGGTCTTCGATGTCGAACTCCAAAAAGTTGGCACAGCCGGCAAAGACACGGCGGCAAAAGGCGAAATGCCCTTCGATCCACCGGGCGAGCTCGGCCTCGTCGCGGCCGAAACCGCGGGGCAGCCCCGGCACATCGGCCTGCGGCAAACGGCGGCGGCCCAGATTGTTCCAACGCATCATGCTATTGGCCGTCTTGGCCGGATCACGGTGCGAGAGCAAAAACTTGACCTTGGGATGGTGGTGCTGAATGGCGCTTATCACGCCCCAATCGGTCTGCGGCCAGAGGCTGCGGTCATGGCGTACGGCGCTCATCTCATTAATTGCATCGAATTCATGCAACCGCGCCAGCGGGTCGCCGCTGGCAAAGTAGTCGGCATAGATGATCCGCCCCAGATGCGCTCCGGTGATCTCGGACGCGTTGCTTTGGCCCTTGCGAATGCGCCAATCCGCGACCCTGAGCCCGGCGTGGCGCAGCGCATCCGTGAGCGTGGTTGTCCCGGTCTTGGGCAGGCCGAGGTTGACGATCCGCGGCCCCGTCATGTCAGGCCGATCTCGTCGCGGACCCGCGCCTCGGCGGCACTAAAGGGGCTGGCTGCGCGCAGTTGCGCCTGCATCGCGCGGTATGCCGGATCGGTCAGCAACGCGTCGCGGCGCGCGCGGTGAGCGGCCACGCAGGCGGCATGCAGATCGGCGACGCCGGGCAGCGCCTTCAGGCGGTCGATTTCGGCGTGCAAGGCAGGCAGGTAGCGCTGAACCGAGCGATCCTCCCAAGCTGCATCGTTCCGGTCGCGCCAATAGCTGTCATCGAAAGCGCGGTGTTCGCGGTTCACGTCGCCCCGGTCGTTCTTGACCAGATAGCTGTCGAGCGAGCGCAGCGCGTAGTGGTTCAGCGTGGCAAAGCGCCGTGCACCGCGGGCCGGAAAGGCGCGGATGCGGCGTTTGCTCGCGGCACTGCGAAAGGGCGCGGGCACCTGTCGGCCTGCGCCATCGGTCCAATGCGGCTGGTGTCTCGTGTCATCGTGGAAGGGCCGATGCGCGCCGTAATAGCCCAAGGGGAAATCTTGGCGCACCAGAGTCTTAACCTCGATCGCCGTATCGGCACAGCAAATGTCGGGATTATGGCTATGGGTGAATTGCGCGATGACGGGGGCGTCGGCGAACTCCTCGACCCCGCCATTGGCGAAAAACTGGAAATGCAGCGAGATCGCCTGCGGGTTGCCGCAGGCCGTGATCAAATCGGGCAGGCGGTGGTCGCCGACATGGATGTTCAGAAATTCGTCCACATCGGCGATCCAGACCCAATTGGCCTGTGTGACGATTGGGCGACGCCGCGCATCCTTGAGCGCTTGCATCTGGTAGTTTCGATTGGTGGCCGGGTTGGGCAGATGGGTGACGATACCGTGGCGGGCAAGCGCGTCGAGCAGCGCATCGGTGCCATCGCTGCAATCGTTAGAGTAGAATAGGAAATCCGTGATCCCGATCACCCGGTTGAAGGCAATCCATTCCAGCAAAAACGGGCCTTCGTTCTTGACGCAGGTGACAGCGGTGATGCGCATGTCAGACCCCGCCGCGCCGGATCGCGATGATTATGCTCTGTCCCATATCCGCCCCTGTGGCCCCCTTGTTGCCGGAAGCCGTCGTTTATTGCGCGGAACTATGCCAGCGTGGGGAAATCCCGTCAATCTGCCGCGGCGCGGTCTGCCCTCTTGACGGGGCGGGGCGGGGATGCACCACTGGGGCCATGAAAAACATTGATACGATCGACGCGGTCCAAGAGATGCTGAGCGCCGAGGGCTATGTCTGCGACCGCGCGCTTGGGGTCGTGGTGTTTCTCAGCCTCACGCTGGGGCGGCCCTTGTTTTTGGAGGGCGAGGCGGGCGTCGGCAAGACCGAGATCGCCAAGGCGCTGGCCGCCGGTCTGGGGCGTCGGTTGATCCGGTTACAATGCTATGAGGGGCTCGATGCGTCGAGCGCGGTTTACGAATGGAATTTCCCCGCGCAAATGGTCGCGATCCGCACGGCGGAGGCGGGCGGCGGTGCAGACCGGCGCGCGCTGACGCAGGAGTTGTTCAGTGACGACTACCTGATCGAACGCCCACTTTTGCAGGCGTTGCGCCCGGATGAGAAGGGCGCCCCGGTGCTGCTGATCGACGAGCTGGACCGCACCGATGCGCCTTTCGAGGCGTTCTTGTTGGAGGCGTTGAGCGATTTTCAGGTGACCATCCCCGAGCTTGGCACGATCCGCGCGCCCGAGCCGCCGATCGTGATCCTGACCTCGAACCGCACGCGTGAGGTGCATGACGCGCTGAAACGGCGCTGTCTTTACCACTGGGTCGATTACCCGGATGTGGCGCGCGAGATGGCGATCCTTGCCGCCCGCGCGCCCGAGGCGGCAGAGGCGCTGAGCCGTGAGGTGGTGGCCTTTGTCCAGCAATTGCGGACCGAGGATCTGTTCAAGAAACCGGGCGTGGCGGAGACGATTGACTGGGCGAAATGTCTGTTGGCCTTGGATGTCACGACGCTCAGCCCCGAGGTCATCGCCGATACGCTGGGGGCCGTGCTGAAGTATCAAGATGACATTGCCAAGCTGCAAGGCTCCGAGGCGGCGCGCATTCTCGATCAGGCCCGCGCATCGCTGGCGCCTGCCTGAACCGATGGGCGAAGACCTGCCCTTGGACCTGCCCGACGACCCCAAACTTGCGGGGAATATCACCCATTTCGCCCGCGCCCTGCGCCGGGCGGGGCTGTCAATCGGGCCGGGGCGGGTGGTGGAGGCGGTGAAGGCCGTCGCCGCCGTGGGCTTCACCAGCCGCCGCGATTTCTATTGGACGCTGCACGCCTGTTTTGTGAGCCGGCCCGAACAGGCGCGGGTCTTTGCGCAGATATTTCGGCTTTATTGGCGTGACCCGCGCTATCTGGAACATATGATGGCCGCGATGTTGCCTGCGATCCGCGGCGTGCAACAGGATCGCCCCGCCACACCCGCAGAGAAACGCGCGGCGGAGGCTCTGTTGGACGGGGCCGAGGCGCCGGAGCGAGAGGACGCGCCTCAGCCCGAGGAGACCCTCGTCGAGGTGGATGCGAGCCTGACCATGTCCGCGCGGGAGCGGTTGCGCAGTTTGGATTTCGAACAGATGAGCCTGGCCGAAATGGCTGAGGCGAAACGGATGTTGGCCAAGCTCGACCTGCCGGTGCCGCCGATGCCAAGCCGCCGCGATGTGGCGGCGGCGCGGGGGCGGATCGATGTGGCCCGCACGATGAAAACCGCGCTGCGGCGGGGTGGAGAGATGGACCGGCTTTATCGGAAGACACCCCGCGCGCGCTATCCGAACCTCATCGTACTGTGCGATATTTCCGGCTCAATGAGCCAATACAGCCGGGTGATCCTGCATTTTCTGCATGCGGTGGCCAACCGCAGGGGCAAAGGTTGGGCGCAGGTGCACGGTTTCACCTTTGGCACCCGGCTGACCAATATCACCCGGCATCTTGCCACCCGCGACGTGGATGCGGCGCTTGCCGCGGCGGGGGCGCAGGCGCAGGACTGGGAGGGCGGCACGCGCATCGGCGCGGCGCTGGCGACCTTCAATCGCGACTGGTCGCGGCGGGTCATGGGGCAGGGCGCGGTGGTCTTGTTATTCACCGACGGGCTGGACCGGGACGATCCGGCGGAACTGGCGCGGCAGATGCAGCGGCTACACCTGACCGCGCGGCGGGTCATTTGGCTGAACCCGCTGCTTCGCTGGGACGGTTTCGCGCCCAAGGCGGCGGGGATTCGCGCGATGCTGCCCCATGTCGATAGTTTTCGCGCGGGGCATTCGATTGCATCTTTGGAAGCGCTGGCCGAGGCGATCTCGCGCCCCGATGATGCGGGCGAAAAGGCGCGGATGCTGGCGGGGTTGAACGCAGAGGTTTAGCCGATGAAGGGCGGGCGGAGGGCTGCGGGTCTCACCAAAACCAGAGGGGTTTCGGACCCACCCTTGATTGATCCCGGCCTGTCACCCGCCTGTCGTCGGTTCAAGCGAAATAGCCGTATCCCCTGAAGGGGCCCCTCGGCGATTTCGCTTGCCCCGCCGCCCTGCGCGCGACCGTTTGGTCTCAAGCAAGGGCGGCTCCGAAACCAGAGGTTCAGGCGAAGGTCCGGGCGAATGTGGTGCGGTAGATCGCGCGCAGGTCCGACAGGGGGGCGGAGGTGTTGCCGAAGCTGATCTTGTCGCCGCCAAAGGCGCCGACGGCGGTGACCGGCACGCCAAATTCCTTGCCCGCCGCGATCAGGGTTTCCGCGGCTTCGGCGGTGCAGGCCACGAGGTAGCGGGCTTGGTCTTCGCCAAAGAGGGTCGCGGTGTCATCGCTTTCGATCTCGACGCCGATGCCTGCGGTCTCGGCCAGCTCGAAGGCCGCGAGGGCGAGGCCGCCGTCGCCGAGGTCGGTACAGGCGGAGATTAGGCTGGCTTGGGCGCGGATGAATTCGCCGTGGCGGCGTTCGGTGGCGAGGTCGACATGGGGGGCGTCGCCCTCGGCCCGGTCGAAGGCTTCGGCGAGCAGGGCGGATTGGCCGAGGTGGCTGCCCGCCGCGCCGATCAGCAGGGCGACATGGCCGCCGCGCAGCTGATTGCTGATGACTTGATCAAGGCTGTCGATCAGGCCGACCGCGCCGATGGTGGGTGTGGGCAGGATGCCCTTGCCGTCGGTTTCGTTATAGAGCGACACGTTGCCCGAGACGATGGGCATGTCGAGCGCGCCCACGGCTTCGCCGATGCCTTTGATGGCGCCAACGAACTGGCCCATGATCTCGGGCTTTTCGGGGTTGCCGAAGTTGAGGTTGTCGGTCGTCGCCAGCGGTTTGGCGCCCACGGCGCAGAGGTTGCGGTAGGCTTCAGCCACGGCCTGTTTGCCGCCTTCGGTGGGGTTGGCTTTCACATAGCGCGGGGTCACGTCGGAGGTGAAGGCCAGCGCCTTGTCGGTGCCATGCACCCGCACGATGCCCGCGCCGAGGCCGGGCAGGCGGACCGTGTCGCCCATGACCATCGTGTCGTATTGTTCGTAAACCCAGTCTTTGGAGGCGTGGTTCACGGAGCCGATCAGGGCGCGCAGGCCTTCGATCGGGTCGATGCTGGGCGCATCGGTCAGCGCGGCGGCGGCGGGCGTTTCCACCCAAGGGCGATCGTATTCGGGCGCGGTGGAGGCGAGTTTCGACAGCGGCAGGTCGGCTTTGACCTCACCATCGAGACAGATGAGGAAGCGGTCTTCGGGGAGGGTTTCGCCGACGATGGCGAAATCGAGGTCCCATTTGTCAAAGACGGCTTTGGCCTCGGCCTCAAGCTCGGGACGCAGCACCATGAGCATACGCTCTTGGCTTTCGCTCAGCATCATCTCATAGGCGGTCATATGCGGCTCGCGCGTCGGAACCTTCTCAAGGTCGAGACGCACGCCAAGACCGCCTTTGTCGCCCATTTCCACCGCCGAGCAGGTGAGGCCCGCAGCGCCCATGTCTTGGATCGAGATCACGGCGCCGGTGGCCATCAGCTCAAGCGTGGCTTCCATCAGGCGCTTTTCAGTGAAAGGGTCGCCGACTTGAACGGTGGGGCGTTTCTCTTCGATGGTGTCGTCGAATTCGGCGCTGGCCATGGTCGCACCGCCGACACCGTCGCGCCCGGTCTTCGCACCGAGGTAGACCACGGGCATGCCCACGCCGGAGGCGGCGGAGTAGAAGATCTTGTCGGCATCGGCGAGGCCCGCCGCGAAGGCGTTGACAAGGCAGTTGCCGTCATAGGCTTTGTCGAAACGCACTTCGCCGCCAACGGTCGGCACGCCGAAACAGTTGCCATAGCCGCCGATACCTTCGACGACGCCATGCACCAGCTGGCGTGTTTTGGGGTGGTCGGGGCGGCCGAAGCTGAGCGCGTTCATCGCCGCGATCGGGCGCGCGCCCATGGTGAAGACATCGCGCAGGATGCCGCCCACGCCGGTGGCCGCACCTTGGTAGGGTTCGATGTAGGAGGGGTGGTTGTGGCTCTCCATCTTGAAGACCAGCGCTTGGCCATCGCCGATGTCGACCACGCCCGCGTTCTCACCCGGGCCACAGATCACTTGGGGGCCGTCGGTGGGCAGGGTGCGGAGCCATTTCTTGGAGGATTTATAAGAACAGTGCTCGTTCCACATGGCCGAGAAAATGCCCATCTCGGTGTAGTTCGGCTCGCGCCCGAGGATGTTGACGACCTCGGCGTATTCCTCGGGGGTGAACCCGTGGCTGGCGATGAGGTCGGGCGTGATGGCTGGATCTTGCATGGAAATTCCCCGGCTGGCGCTTTTGCGCCCTCATACAAGGGGAAATGCCGGGGGGGAAGTGGCTTTGGCCGCCTGCGGGCTGAAAGAGGGCGTTGGGCCAAAAAAAAGGCCGAGCTAAAAGCTCGGCCAAGTCCAACAGGGAGGTATGAAGCGACGCGCCCTCAGGCTGTCAATCTTCATGATGGTGAAATAGGAGGCAGGGCTGCCCAAATCAAGGCTATTTAACATCGCAAGTCATCATGGCCGATATGCGCCTATTGCATGGCTGGCCATGGGCTCCGGTTCAGCCTTCGCCCTCCACCCGTTCGCGCCATTGTTTGCGGTAGGTGATGATCTCTTCCTGAACGAAATCCTTGAAGGCGGCGACGCGTTTGGATTGGCGCAACTCTTCTGGATAGGCGAGGTAGACCGGCACCTCGGCGGATTCGATATCGGGCATGACCTGCACGATATGCGGGAAGTCTTGGATGAGGTAGTTCGGCAGCACCCCGAGGCCAAGGTGGTGCACCACGCCTTGGAGCACGCCGAAGTAGTTGTTCACCGTCAAGAGCGAGCGCAGGTCGTACATCATCAGCTCTTTGACAAGTTGCAGCCCCGCGCCGACCTGATCGCTGTCGGTGTTCTGGCAGATCAGCCGATGATCGGTCATATCCTCCATACGCTCAGGCGTACCGTGTTTTTCCAGATACTCCGGGCTGGCGTAGAGGCCCATGCGCACGGACATCAGCCGTTTGCGGACCAGATCGGCCTGGCTTGGTTCCTTCATGCGGATCGCCACGTCGGCCTCGCGCATCGGCAGGTCGAGCACGCGTTCTTCGAGCATCAGATCGACTTTGAGGTCTGGATATTGCTCGTAGAGTTTGGGCAGGCGTGGGGCGAGCCAGAGGGTGCCGAAGCCGGTCGTCGTCGTGACACGCAGCTCGCCAAAGACCTCTTCTTCGCTGTCGCGGATGCGTGCGGCGGCGGCATCAAGGCGTTTGGCCATGGCCGAAGTCGCGTCGAACAAAAGCTCGCCCTGTTCGGTCAGGATCAGCCCGCGCGCATGGCGGTGAAAGAGGTTGGTGTTTAGCTGCTCTTCCAACCCGCGAATCTGCCGGCTGACGGCGGATTGCGACAGGTTCAGCTTGTCGCCTGCATGGGTCAGTGACCCCGCATCGGCCACGGCGTGAAAAATTCTGAGTTTGTCCCAATCCATGGCCCGTACTTTCCTTGCCCAGCCTTTCTCCTACCTTAATAGACGGGAGAAAACAGCACAAACCGTCGCCTGCGAGACTGTCGTTGCGGAATAACTGCTATACAGGTCAGCAACTGTGACCTATAATCCGGGCAATCATGCAAGACTGACGTGCTAGGGAGGGCCCGCCATGACGACGCAAAAGATTTCACTGAACGACCGTTTCGACCTCGACAAAAGCCCGGTGCTGCTGAACGGCACGCAGGCGCTGGTGCGCCTGATGATGATGCAATCGGCGCGGGACCGTGCCGCGGGGCTCAATACCGCGGGTTATGTGACCGGCTACCGGGGCAGCCCGCTGGGCGGCGTAGACCTGCAGATGCAGCGCGCGCAGAAATTCCTGACCGACTACAACGTGCGCTTCGAGCCGGGGCTGAACGAAGACCTCGCCGCGACCATGCTTTGGGGCAGCCAGCAGGCGGAACTGCGCGGGGAGGGGAAATACGACGGCGTCTTCGGCCTGTGGTACGGCAAGGGGCCGGGCGTGGACCGCACCGGCGACGTGATGCGCCACGCCAATATGGCGGGCACCTCGCCCCACGGCGGCGTGCTGATGGCCATGGGCGATGACCACACCGGCGAATCCTCCACCGCGCTGCACCAATCCGAATGGGCCATGGTCGATGCCTACATGCCCGTAGTCTCCCCCGCCGGTGTGCAGGAAATCCTAGATTACGGCATCTACGGCTGGGCGCTGAGCCGGTTCTCGGGCCTCTGGGTCGGTCTCAAGACCATGAAGGACACCGTGGAGGCCACCAGCGTGGTTGACGGCGATCCGAACCGGATGAAGCTGGTGATCCCTGAGTTCGACATGCCCGACGGCGGCCTTAGCATCCGCCTGAACGACACGCCGCACCTGCAAGAGGCGCGGATGATCGACTACAAGCGCTTCGCGGCTGAGGCGTTTTCCCACGCCAACAAGATGGACAAACGTGTCTGGGGCAAGCGCGGCGCCAAGATTGGCTTTGCCGCGGCGGGCAAGAACTGGCTCGACCTCGTGCATGCGATGAGCCTGCTGAACATCGACGCGAACGAGGCCGAGCGGCTCGGCATCACCACCTACAAGATCGGCCAGACCTTCCCGCTCGACATGCAGGGCTTCCACGACTGGGCCGATGGGCTCGATCTGGTGGTCGTGGTCGAGGAAAAGCGCAAGCTGATCGAAGTGCAGATCAAGGAAGCGCTGTTCAACGACACCCACCGCCGGGTCTATGGCTGGCACAAGGGCGGTGCGGGGATGGAGCACGGCGAGGAACTGTTCCCGACGCGCGGCGCGCTCGACCCGATCCTGATTGCCGAGAAGATCGGCGGCATCCTTCTGGAAGAGGGACGCGAGACCGATGGCATCCGCGCCGGGCTGGAGGCGCTGAACGAGGCGCGCCGTTCTGACAATGCCGAGGATATTGCCGCCCGTCTGCCGTATTACTGCGCCGGTTGCCCGCATAACTCCTCAACCAAAGTGCCGGACGGCTCCCGCGCCTATGCGGGCATCGGCTGTCACTACATGGTGCAGTGGATGGACCGCGAGACAACGGGCTTTACCCATATGGGCGGCGAGGGCGCGAACTGGATCGGGGAGGCGCCGTTCTCGAACACCGAGCACGTTTTCCAGAACCTCGGCGACGGCACCTATAACCACTCCGGCGTGCTGGCGATCCGTGCGGCCATCGCGGCGGGCACCAATATCACCTATAAGATCCTCTACAACGATGCCGTCGCCATGACCGGCGGCCAGCACAACGAGGGCGACCTCGACGCTTACCGCATCGTCGATGAACTGAAAGCCATGGGCGTGAAGAACATCGCCGTGGTCTATGACCAGAAGGAAGATGTGGACCTTGCCCGTTTCAAGGGTGTCGAGATCCACGAGCGCGCCGAGATGCCGAACGTGCAAAAGGCCTACCGCAAGCACAAGGGCGTCAGCGCCATCGTCTACATCCAGACCTGCGCCGCCGAGAAACGCCGCCGCCGCAAGCGCGGGCTGTTCCCGGACCCCGACAAGCGTGTCTTCATCAACGAGGACGTCTGCGAGGGCTGCGGCGATTGCGGCGTGCAGTCGAACTGCGTGGCCGTGGTCCCGAACGAGACCGAACTGGGCCGCAAGCGCGCCATCGACCAGTCGCAGTGCAACAAGGACTTCTCCTGCCTCGACGGGTTCTGCCCCTCTTTCGTGACGCTGGAAGGCGCCAAGATCCGGAAAGATCCGACCACCGACCTGACCATCCCCGACCTGCCGATGCCCGAACTGCCCAAGATCGACGGCACCCATAACGTCGTCATCACCGGCGTCGGCGGCACCGGGGTCGTGACCATTGGCGCGCTGCTGGCGCAGGCCGCACAGCTCGACGGCAAGGGCGCGGGCATGATGGAGATGGCGGGCCTCGCCCAGAAGGGGGGTGCGGTGCATATCCACTGCCGTCTGGCCGAACGGCCCGAAGACATCAGCGCGATCCGTGTCGCCACCGGTGAGGCCCATGCGCTGATCGGCGGTGATCTGGTGGTCTCTGCGGGCCACAAGACGCTGGGGCTGACCCGCGCCGGGCGCACCGGGGCGGTGGTGAACTCGCACCAGATCATCACCGGGGACTTCACCCGCGACACCGAGTTCCAGATGCCCTACGACCGGCTGAGCCTCGCGCTTGAGGCGCGTCTGAAAGATGATGTGGCGATGTTCGACGCCTCGGATCTTGCCAAGGCGACTTTGGGCGATTCGATCTTCTCCAACATGATGATCTTCGGTGCCGCGTGGCAGCGCGGTCTGCTGCCGCTCACACTCGAAAGCCTGATGCAGGCGATCGAGATGAACGGGGCGGCGGTGGAGCGCAACAAGCGCGCCTTTGAGATCGGCCGTTGGGCGGTGCTCTACCCCGAGGATGCGAAAGCGGTGAGCCTGCCCGATAACGTCGTGGAACTGCCCAAGTCGCTGGGGGAGAAGATCGCCTTCCGCGAGAACCACCTGACCGACTATCAGGGCAAGAAACTGGCCAAGCGCTACACGAAGATGCTCGACGGGATCGAGGACCGCGACGTCAAGGCGGCGACGGCTTTGGGTTACCACAAGCTTCTGAGCTACAAGGACGAATACGAGGTCGCCCGCCTGCTGATCACCAGCCGAGACAAGGCGCGGGCGGAGTTCGAGGGCGACTTCAACATGACCTTCCACATGGCGCCGCCGCTGATCTCGAAGATGGGGCCGAATGGCCGCCCGCAGAAGCGTGAGTTCGGTCAGTGGCTCGAAGGGCCGCTGCGGGTCATGGCGAAGTTCAAAGGGCTGCGCGGCACGCCGCTCGATCCTTTCGGCTATACCGCCGAGCGCAAGATGGAGCGTGCGCTGATCAAGCAATATGAGGCCGATATGGCCGAGGTGCTGCCCAAGTTGACCGATCAGACCCGCGACGCGGTGGTGGCGCTGGCTGAGCTGCCGCTGCAAATCCGCGGCTTCGGGCCGGTGAAGCAAGCCAATGAGGCTAGGGCCGCGAAACGGCGCGAGGAACTGCTGGCGGTGATCCGCGCCGGTGGCACCGCCACGGCCAAGGCGGCGGAGTAATACCGCTGTTACATCTCTGCCTTAGGGTGTGCTCCAAGACGTTCCTGAGGCCGAGATGTGACCTACGCCCGTGACATAAGCTATGCCCATTCCGCCCGAACCCGGGGCGGAAGGGCGCTCATTCGATTGATGGAAAACACTACGGGCCGCGTTTCCTTGCTAAAACGGGCCGAAGGCTACGAAGACGATCTGGCCGCGGGGCTGGGGTTTTTCGATGCGATGGTGCAGCGCTGTGGTCTGACGCTGGAGGTGATGCGCGGCACTTTGGCGGATATCCCGACGCGGGGGCCGGTCATTCTGATCGCCAATCATCCCTACGGCATTCTGGACGGGCTGATGCTCGGCCATATCCTGAGCCAGACGCGCGGCGATTTTCGGATCATGGCCAATGCGGTTTTCAGCCAAGCGCCCGATCTGGCGCATCATCTGCTGCCCATCAGCTTTGCCGAAGACCGCGCGGCACTGGCGCTGAACCTCGCCACCCGCCGGACCGCGTTGAACTATCTGGCGCAGGGCGGGGCGATTGGCATCTTTCCCGGGGGCACGGTCAGCACCGCCGCGCGGCCCTTTTCGCAGCCAATGGACCCCGGCTGGCGCAGCTTCACCGCGCGGATGATCGCGAAGTCTGACGCCGCGGTGGTGCCGATCTATTTCGACGGTCACACGAGCCGCTTGTTCCAGATCGCCAGCCACCTGCACGCCAACCTGCGCATGGGGCTGTTGATCAAAGAATTCCGCGCGCGTGTCGATAGCCCCGTGCGCGTGGCCATCGGCGCGCCGATCCCGCGCGCCACGCTCGACCCTCTGGCGGGGGACGCAAAAGCGATGATGGATTTCCTGCGCAAAGCCACCTATGAGTTGTCACCAAGGCCGGGCCAGTATCTGGGTCTCGGCTATGAGTTTGAGGAACGGCATAGAGCCGACAGGTGACGACAGACCATGGCAGTTGGTATTTTCGATTCGGGGCTGGGCGGGCTGACCGTCTGGAACAAGGTGCAAGAACGGCTGCCGGAGGTGGATTTCGTCTACCTCGCCGACAGCGCTCACGCGCCCTACGGCGTGCGCGACGCGGATGACATCTATGAGCTGACCTGCGCCGCCGTGCAGCGGCTCTTCGATGCGGGCTGCGATCTGGTGATCCTCGCCTGCAACACCGCCTCAGCCGCCGCGCTGCGCCGGATGCAAGAGGGGTGGATCCCGCGCGACAAGCGGGTGCTGGGCGTCTTTGTGCCGCTGATTGAGGCGATGACGGAGCGGCAGTGGGGCGACAATTCCCCGCCGCGCGAGGTGGCGGTCAACCATGTGGCGCTCTTCGCCACGCCCGCCACGGTGGCAAGCCGCGCCTTTCAGCGTGAACTGTCCTTCCGCGCCATCGGTGTGGATGTCGAGGCGCAGGCCTGCGGCGGGGTGGTCGATGCCATCGAAGAGGGTGACATGATCCTTGCCGAAGCACTGGTGCGCAGTCATGTCGACGCGCTGAAGCGCAAGATGCCCAACCCCGATGCGGCGATCTTGGGCTGCACCCACTATCCGCTGATGCAGGAAGCCTTTCAGGCGGCCTTGGGCGGGCAGGTCAGGGTCTTCAGTCAGGCCGAATTGGTGGCGGAGTCCTTGGCCGATTACCTCGAGCGGCACCCCGATATGACAGGCAAGGGTGAGGCGGCCTTTCTCACCACCGGTGATCCCGCCCGGGTGAGCGACCGCGCGACGCAGTTCCTGCGACGACAGATCACATTCACCGCCGCCTGAACTCCGATTACATTTCGTTCCGAACAAGGGGACAGACCATGACCCAGAACATCGCCATTCTTGGCGCCTCCGGCTATACCGGGGCAGAACTCATCCGGCTGATCGCTGGCCATTCCTCTATGCAGATCAAGGCTTTGGGCGCAAATTCTAAAGCGGGCCAGTCCATGGCCGAGGTCTTTCCCCATCTGCGTCACCTCGATCTTCCCACATTGGTCACGATCGAAGAGATTGACTTTTCGCAGATCGACCTGTGCTTTTGCGCATTGCCCCATAAGACCAGCCAAGAGGTGATCGCGGCGCTACCCAAAGACCTGAAGATCGTCGATCTTTCCGCCGACTTCCGCCTGCGCGATCCTGAGGATTATGCCAAGTGGTATGGCAATGAACATGCCGCCCTTGAGCAGCAGAAAGAGGCGGTCTACGGCCTCACCGAATTCTACCGCGAAGAGATTGCCGCCGCGCGGCTGGTGGCGGGGACGGGCTGCAATGCGGCCACGGGGCAGTTTGCCCTGCGCCCGTTGATCGCGGCGGGGGTGATTGATCTGGATGATATCATTTTGGACCTGAAATGCGCCGTTTCCGGTGCGGGGCGGTCGCTAAAGGAAAACCTGCTGCATGCGGAGTTGAGTGAGGGCTATCACGGCTATGCGCTTGGCAGCACACACCGGCATCTGGGGGAGTTCGATCAGGAATTTTCGGCCCTTGCCGGGCGGCCTGTGCAGGTGCAGTTCACCCCGCATCTGGTGCCTGCGAACCGCGGCATTCTGGCGACCTGCTATGTCAAAGGTGATGCGCAGTCGATCTATGAGACGTTGCAAAAAGCCTATGCCGATGAACCCTTTATCGAGGTGTTGCCCTTTGGCGAAGCGCCCAGCACGCGGCATGTGCGTGGCTCGAACTTCTGTCATATCGGCGTGGTGGCCGACCGTCAAACTGGGCGGGCAACGGTGGTCGCGGCGCTGGATAATCTGACCAAGGGCTCTAGCGGACAAGCCTTGCAGAACGCGAACCTGATGCTGGGTCTGCCAGAAACCGACGGGCTGATGATGGCCCCGCTCTTCCCATGAAGAGCCTCAAGAAACAGCGCCGGATCCAGATCATCGCCGTGGCGGCGGTGGCCTTGGTCCTGTCGACCGCCTTGATCGGCTATGCGCTGCGCGACGGGATCAACTATTTCCGCGCTCCGAGCCAAGTCATCGCCGAACCGCCGGGCCCATCAGAGGTGTTCCGCATCGGCGGGCTGGTCGAAGAGGGGTCGCTAAAACGCGGGCAGGGCGAGCAGATCAGCTTTGCCGTGACCGATGGCGGGGCTTCTGTTCCGGTGGTTTTCACGGGCGTCTTGCCCGATCTCTTTGAAGAGAACCAAGGCATGGTCGGCACCGGCAGCTATGTCGGCGGCGTGTTCAAAGCCACTGAAATCCTTGCAAAACATGATGAGACCTACATGCCCAAGGAAGTGACGGACGCGCTGAAAGAGCAGGGCGTTTATCGCGAACCCGAGGGCTGACCGTTGCGCGCAACGCGCGGGGGCGTGAGCATCGGTTAACCAATCCGGCGGAGCCTGTTTGCATGCAAAACAGGAGAGCCGCGATGCAGTCCGTGCGTGAGATCGCCAGCGCCATCGTCGCCCGCGAGGGCGGCTTTGTGAATGATCCCGATGATCCCGGCGGGGCGACGAAATACGGGGTGACGATCCATACCATGCGCCGTTTGGGGCTCGACCTGACCGGCGATGGGTCGGTCAACGTGGCGGATGTGTGGCGCCTCAGCCGCGCGCAGGCGGTCGATATCTTTGTCCGGCATTACTTCAACGCGCCGCGTATCGCCGAACTGCCCGCGCCTTTGCAGCCGAGCGTTTTCGACATGTATGTCAACGCTGGCAGCAATGCGGTGAAAATCCTGCAAAACCTGCTGCGCGAGATGGGGCAGGACATCAGTGCCGACGGGGCGATCGGCCCACAGACAATCCGCGCCGCTCATGCCGCCTGGCAGGTCGCCCCCGATCATCTGGTCGACGCCTACGGCATCGCGCGGCGCAACTATTACTTTCGCCTTGCCGACCGCCGCCCCGCCAGCCGCAAATACGCCCGCAGCCGGGCGGGGGGCAAGGGCGGCTGGATCCGGCGCGCAGAGGAGTTCATCGCACCGCAGTATCACATGAGCGACGCCGATTTCGCACGGAGGGTGGCACAATGGGGCTGATCGAACGTATCTTCACGACGATCTTCGGCGGTGAGCGGAACGTCATCCGCGACACGGTCGAAGTGTTCCGCGAGAATGCCGAGGCCGGGGCGCAGCGCGCCCATGTGGTGCAGGGCCAAGCCATGGCGCAATATGGGGCCGAGTTTGCCCAAGCGCGGCAAGGTGGCTTTGACCGCTTCATGGATGGGGTCAACCGGCTGCCGCGCCCGATGCTGGCGCTCGGCACGCTCGGCCTGTTCGTCACCGCCATGGTCAATCCGCTGTGGTTCGCCGAACGGATGCAGGGGATCGCCTTGGTGCCCGAGCCGCTTTGGTGGTTGTTGGGGGTGATCGTCTCCTTCTATTTTGGGGCGCGGCAGCAGGTGAAATCGCAGGAGTTTCAGCGTGCCATCGTTGGCACCATCACGCGGGTGCCGCAGGTGGTCGAAAATATCGAAGCCTTGCGCGAGATGCGCGCCGATAGCCCTCGGGTGGCCGACACAGGTGCCGACAGCCGTCTGGCCCTCGCCGCGGTTGCACCGTCGGAGAATGCGGCCCTTGAAGCCTGGCGACGCAGCCGAGGCTGACTGCGACCGATTGACCGTTTTTCACGTTTGATTTGCCATGGCTTAGGGGGCGTCGGCCCCCTATAGTCCGGCCCATGATTACAGAGCTTGGACATTTCGCGCTGGTGCTCGCCTTTGGCGTGGCGCTTGTACAGATGGTGGTGCCGATGTGGGGTGCTTGGCGGGGCCGCGCGGGCTGGATGGCTGTGGCCGAACCGGCGGCGGCGGCGCAATTTATCTTGATCGCCCTGTCCTTTGGCGCGCTGATGTGGGCCTTTGTCACCTCGGACTTCAGCCTGCAATTGGTGGTGGCCAACAGCCATTCCGCCAAGCCGATGCTTTATAAAATCAGCGGTACATGGGGCAATCACGAAGGGTCGATGCTGCTGTGGGTGCTGATTGTGGCGCTCTTCGGGGCGATGGCCGCGTGGTTCGGCGGCAACCTGCCGCCGCGGCTGCGCGCGCGGGTGCTCTCGGTACAGGCGGCGATCGGAGTGGCCTTTCTGGCGTTCATCCTTTTCACCTCGAACCCCTTTCTGCGCATGGGCACGCCGCCCTTCGACGGCCAAGACCTGAACCCGCTCTTGCAAGACCCCGGTTTGGCCTTTCACCCGCCGTTTCTCTATCTCGGCTATGTCGGCCTTAGCATGGCTTTCAGCTTCGCCGTGGCGGCCCTCATCGAGGGGCGCGTGGATGCGGCTTGGGGCCGGTGGGTGCGGCCCTGGACGCTGGCGGCTTGGGTGTTTCTGACCATCGGCATCGCGCTTGGGTCTTGGTGGGCCTATTATGAGCTTGGCTGGGGCGGTTTCTGGTTCTGGGATCCGGTGGAGAACGCCTCCTTCATGCCTTGGCTCTTGGCGGCGGCGCTGTTGCATTCCGCCATTGTGGTCGAGAAGCGCGAGAGCCTCAAAAGCTGGACCATTCTACTCGCCATTCTCGCTTTCGGCTTTTCGCTGATCGGCACTTTTATCGTGCGCTCTGGCCTGCTGACCTCCGTCCATGCCTTTGCCAATGACCCCGAGCGCGGGGTCTTTATTCTGGCCATTCTGGGGATCTTTACCGGCGGGGCGCTGGTGCTCTATTCGCTGCGCGCCTCGGCGCTGGAGGCGAAAGGCGTCTTTGGCCTGCTGAGCCGCGAGACCGCCCTTGTGGTGAACAACCTGCTCCTCGCAGTGGCTTGTTTCGTGGTTTTCGTTGGCACCATGTGGCCGCTGGTGGCCGAGATGTTCCTCGACCGGAAACTCAGCGTCGGCCCGCCGTTCTTTAACGCCGCGTTTACCCCTTTCATGGTAGCGCTCGGCCTGATCCTGCCGATTGGCAGCGCGATGCCATGGAAACGCGCCAAGATCATGCGCGCGCTCTACCCGCTGCGCTATGCCTTCCTGCTGGCGCTGGCGCTTGGGGGGCTGGCCTTTGCCGTGCAGACCGGGCGCGGCCTGCTGGGGCCTGTGGGCCTGTTCCTCGGGGCGTGGCTGGTGATGGGCACGGTGGTCGATGTGATGCAGCGCCTTGGGCGCGGTCCGGGCAAGCTGCGCCGTCTGCGCCGCCTGCCGCGTGCGGATTGGGGCAAGGCCACCGCGCATGGCGGGCTGGGCGTCACCATGGCCGGGATCGCGGGGCTGATGGCCTGGGCCGTGGATGACATCCGCGTGGCCCGGATCGACGCGCCTTTTGACGTGGGCAGCTACACGCTGACCCTGCGGGACGTAAGCGAGGTTCGGGGGCCGAACTACCTCAGCACCATGGCTGAGATTACGTTGGCGCAGGACGGCAAGCTGATCTCGACCCTGCGACCTGAAAAGCGGTTCTACCCCGTGGCGCAGATGCCCACGACCGAGGCGGCGATCGACTATAACCTCGCGCGCGATGTCTATGTGGTGATCGGCGATGCGCAGGACGGCGGCGGTTGGGCCGTGCGGACCTATATCAAGCCGATGACCAATTGGATTTGGATCGGCTGCGCGCTCATGGCGCTTGGCGGGGTGCTGAGCCTCAGCGACCGGCGCTTCCGGGTCGCGGCGGGTGCGCGCAAGCAGCCGGCGGGGGTGCCTGCGGAATGAAACGGCTGCTGCTGATCCTTACGCTGCTCGCCAGCCCCCTCTGGGCAGTGCAGCCTGACGAAATGCTCGACGATCCCGCGTTGGAAGCCCGCGCGCGGGAGTTGAGCCAGGGTCTGCGCTGCCTTGTTTGCCGGAACGAGAGCATTGACGAGAGCAACGCGAGCCTCGCGCGCGATCTGCGCATCTTGCTGCGCGAGCGGCTGGTGGCGGGCGACAGCGACGCAGAGGCGGTGGATTTCATCGTCGACCGATACGGTGAATATGTGCTGCTGAACCCGCAGGCGACCGGGGCCAATTGGCTGCTTTGGGGGGCGGGGCCGTTGATGCTCTTGCTGGCCGGGGGGCTGGGCGTGATCTATCTGCGTGGTCGCGCCCGCAGCAAAACCCCAAGCGAGGCGCCCCTCTCGGCAGAGGAAGAAGCCCGCCTGCGCGATATTCTCGACCGCTGACGCCCCGTTGCACTGGCAGCTGCACATTGCTTTGATATGCTGCGGCCAAGCAATCGAGGATAGCAAGATGGACTATGAAACGATCACCTATGCGCTGACCGACGGTGTCGCGCTGATCACGCTGAACCGCGCCGATAAGATGAACGCGCTCACCACACAAATGCGGGCGGAGCTGACCCATGCGGTGACCGAAGGCGGGCGCGCGGCGCGGGTCGTGGTTCTGACGGGAGCGGGGCGTGCCTTTTGCTCGGGCCAAGACTTGGCCGACCGGGCGGGCGGCGTGGCCGATCTGGAGAAAACCCTGCGCGAAGAATACGCGCCGCTGCTGCGCGCCATCATCAACTGCCCGGTGCCGACCATCGCCGCCGTGAACGGCCCGGCGGCGGGGGCAGGGGCGAATATCGCGCTGGCCGCCGATGTCGTCTTTGCCAGCGAGAGCGCCTATTTCATGCAGGCCTTCACCCGCATTGGCCTGATCCCCGACGCGGGCGGCACCTATGCGCTGCCGCGGCAGATGGGCATGGCCAAGGCGATGGGGGCGGCCCTCTTTGCCGATAAGATCACCGCGCGGCAGGCCGATGATTGGGGCATGATCTGGCAGGCGGTGCCCGATGCGGAATTCGATGCCCATTGGCGCGCCAAGGCCGCGCAACTGGCGGCTGGCCCGACGGCGGCCTATGCCGAGGCGAAAAAGGCGATCCGCGCCTCTTGGGACAATGGGTTGGAAGATCAACTCTCGCTTGAGGCTGAAGCGCAGGGCCGCTGCGGCAAGTCGCAGGACTTTGCCGAGGGGGTGACCGCCTTTACCCAAAAACGCAGCCCCAAGTTTCAGGGGCGCTGAGCGCTAGCAGCTCCGCTCGACCAGCAGCACGTCACTCGCCGAAGGCGCCGGGCCATTGGCCCGCGCCACCACCGCCACGGCGACCCCATCCGCCAGAACCGTATGAACCGAGTTCGAGACCTGCGCGATGGTGATGCGCGGCGGGGTCTGGCCCTTGTCATAGACCACGGCGATCTGATCGCAATCATGCAACGTATCGGGGACAAGCGCGCCCTGCGGGCCGGGGATGTTCTCGGTCTTTGCGGGCGTCAAGCCGGTGGCACAGTCCCAGCGAAGCCCTTTGGTGCGGTTCGTTGCGGTCATCCTGCTTTCCCTCGTCGCGGCCCGACTGCACTGCTGGGCGTCTGCAATGGGGTGGACGCCAACCGCACCGCGAAAGAGCGAACCCCTTCGGCAGTGCCGCAATGATGCCCGTCCCACCCCGAAAGGACATCTTGAAAAGAAGCTACCGCCGCGGGGGGAAACCCGTCAAGCGGGTCGGGCAGATTGTCACGCAGCCCGAAACAGTGCCGTAATTTGGCCGTAATTTCCGCCTCGGTGTTTCGCGTCCGGCAAAACGCTTGGAAACATTAATGGAATTTCCGGGGCATTGCTCACAGCGCAAGACAGGGGAGCAAGTTTCGCGATTCGCGCGGGCGGACTCAGTCCCTCCACCGGCGGCGCCATTGTTGCCCTAGGGTCAACGAGTTCAATCATAGGTATTGTCGGGAACGGCGGGAGAAACGCGAAACGCCCCGGAAATCCGGGGCGTTTGCAAAGTCACCGAAAGCCGGTTCAGCGGTTTTCGATATCGACGTAATCGCGCTTGTCTTCGCCGAGGTAGAGCTGACGCGGACGGCCGATTTTGAGCTGCGGATCGCTGATCTGCTCTTTCCATTGTGAGATCCAGCCCACGGTTCGCGCCAGTGCGAAGATCGGGGTGAACATCGACGTGGGAAAGCCCATCGCTTCGAGGATGATGCCGGAATAGAAATCCACGTTCGGGAAAAGCTTCTTCTCCGCGAAATACGGATCTTCGAGCGCGGCTTTCTCCAATTCCTTGGCAACCTGCAGGATCGGGTTGTTTTCCACGCCGAGCAGTTCGAGAACCTCGTCGGCGCTTTCCTTCATCACGGTCGCGCGGGGGTCGTGGTTCTTGTAGACGCGGTGGCCAAAGCCCATGAGACGGAAGGGGTCGTTCTTGTCCTTGGCGCGGGCGATGAACTCTGGGATGCGATCGGGCGTGCCGATTTCCTTGAGCATCTCAAGGCAGGCTTGGTTCGCGCCACCATGCGCCGGGCCCCAGAGGCAGGCGATGCCAGCGGCGATACAGGCGAAGGGGTTCGCACCGGAAGACGATGCCAAACGCACGGTCGAGGTCGAGGCGTTCTGCTCGTGGTCGGCGTGTAGGGTAAAGATCCGGTCCATCGCGCGGCTGAGGATCGGGTTGACCTCATGCTCTTCGGCGGGAACGGCAAAACACATGCGCAGGAAGTTCGACGCATAGTCAAGGTCGTTGCGCGGATAGATGAAAGGCTGGCCAATGGTGTATTTATAGGCCATCGCCGCGATCGTCGGCATCTTGGCGATCAGGCGGATCGTGGCGACCTCACGCTGGTGCTCGTCGTTGATGTCGGTGCTGTCGTGATAGAAGGCCGACATTGCGCCAACCACGCCCACCATGATGGCCATCGGATGCGCATCACGGCGGAAGCCGCGGAAGAAGTTCATCATCTGCTCGTGCAGCATGGTGTGGTTGGTCACCAGACACTCGAAATCTTCCAGCGCCTTGGGGGAGGGCAGCTCACCGTAAAGCAGCAGGTAGCAGACTTCGAGGTAATGCGACTTCGAGGCCAGTTGCTCGATCGGGTAGCCGCGGTGCAGCAGCACGCCCTTGTCGCCGTCGATGAAAGTGATCGTGCTGTCGCAAGCCGCGGTCGAGGTGAAGCCCGGGTCGTAGGTAAAGACACCTGCCTGCGCATAGAGCTTGCGGATATCGACGACATCGGGCCCGTCGGTGGGGCTGTGAATCGGCAGATCGAAGCTCCGATCGTCGATCGTCAGCGTTGCGGTTTTATTGTTATTGGTCATGAAATCCCTTCCCGAATGTAGGCTGCGGAGATGCCCCCGCCGTCTGGGCCTAGCCCCAAATGGGGCTGTCCCGTTCAGTTATACCTGTCGCCCAAAGAAGTGGTGAACCAAAACTTAGGCCGCGGCGTCCGTCAGTCGGGCAAGGGTCTCATCGCGCCCCAGCACCAACATCATGTCAAAAACCGATGGGGTGACTGCCCTGCCAGCCAAGGCCGCCCGAAGCGGCCCCGCCAGCTTGCCAAATTTGGTGTCATGCGCGGCAGCAAAGCCGTTCAGTACCTCCTCCAGCGTTTCTTTGTCCCAGCTAGCATTTTGCAATTGCGGCGTCAATTCCGACAATATGCCACGGGATACCGAATCGAGATTCTTTGCCGCTTTCTCATCCGGGGTGATCGGGCGCTCGGCCAAGACAAAGGCCGCTTTTTCAAGCAGTTCAGGGAATTTCTTCGCGCGATCTTTCAGGCAGTACATGGCCCGTTCCAAACCCTCGGCCTGACCTTCGGTCAGCGCGGGCTCGCCTGCCGCTTCAATATAGGCTTCGATCTCGCGCCGCAGCGCGGCATCATCGGCCTGCGCGATATGCTGACCGCAGAGGTTTTCCAGCTTTTTAAGGTCAAACTGCGCGGGGCTTTTACGGATGCCGTCCAGATCGAACCATTCCTGCGCCTGTGCATCGGTGAAGAATTCGTCATCCCCATGGCTCCAGCCAAGGCGGGCGAGGTAGTTGCGCATGCCCGCTGCGGGATAGCCCATCACCTGATATTCCTGTGCGCCCAAGGCGCCGTGGCGTTTCGACAGCTTCTTGCCATCCGCGCCGTGAATCAGCGGGATATGCGCCCAGACCGGCACGTCCCAGCCCATCGCCTCATAGATCATCATCTGGCGGGCGGCGTTGTTGAGGTGATCGTCGCCGCGCACCACATGGGTCACGCCCATATCGTGATCGTCCACCACCACGGCCAGCATATAGACCGGCGTGCCGTCCGAGCGCAGCAGGATCATATCGTCGAGCTGGTCGTTGCGGATGGTGACATCGCCTTGCACCTGATCGCGGATCACGGTGGTGCCTTCCAGCGGGGCCTTGATGCGGATGACGTAAGGCGCGTCCGGATGGCTTGCCGGATCGGCGTCGCGCCACGGGGAGCGGTAGAGCGTGCTGCGCCCTTCGGCCTTGGCGGCCTCCCGGAAGGCGGTGATTTCTTCTTGGCTGGCAAAGCACTTATAGGCTTTTCCTGAGGCCAGCAGTTCCTGCGCGACTTCGGCGTGGCGCGATGCAGTCTCGAACTGGCTGACGATTTCGCCATCGTGGTCAAGACCGAGCCACGACATGCCCTGCAGAATCGCCGCGGTCGCTTCGGGGGTGGAACGGGCGCGGTCGGTGTCTTCGATGCGCAGCAGGAATTTACCCCCCCGGCCGCGGGCATAGAGCCAGTTGAACAGGGCGGTCCGCGCCCCGCCGATATGCAGGAACCCGGTGGGAGACGGGGCGAAACGGGTCACAACAGGGGCGTTCATGGCGGCGGGCCTTTCGGTCAGAGATATGGTGTTTGGAGCGGCGTTTACCAATTGGTAACCATCCCGGTCCTAGGATTTGACGCCTGTCTACCCAGTGCGATCCGCGGGGGCAAGCATGGGCCTTTGGAACCAGTTTAGCACCGTGATGCTGCGCCAGCGCGGGCATCTGTTTTGCTGGGTGCCGGTCTGCCTCGCCTTGGGGATCGGCTGGTATTTTTCGCTGCGGGCGGAGCCTTCGGGGGTGATGCTGGCTGCGGTGGCATGTCTCGTGGTCGCGCTGGCGGTCGTCGCGCGGGCGCTGCCCGAGGCGACGGCCCCCTTTGCAGTCGGCGCGGCTTTGGTCCTGCTGGGAGTGCTGCTGGCGGCGTTTCGGGCGCATTCGGTCGCGGCCCCGGTTCTCGGCTGGCGCTACTATGGCCCGGTCGAGGGGCGTGTCGTCGCGCTTGACCGTAGCCAATCCGACGCGCCGCGCGTGACGCTCGATCAGGTGCGGTTGGACCGGGTGCCGCCCACGCGCACGCCGCCCCGGGTTCGCGTCTCACTCCATTCGACGCTCCCCGGTGCAATTGCCCCGCGCCCCGGCATGCAGGTGATGACCACGGCGCATCTGTCGCCCCCCGCAGGCCCGGTCGAGCCGGGCGGTTTCGATTTTCAGCGCCATGCGTGGTTTGCCGAGTTGGGCGCGGTGGGCTACACCCGCGTGCCGCTCTTGGGGATGGCGGAGCCTGTGGGAGGAGGCATCGCGCTGTTCCTGTTCCGGCTGCGCATGGCCGCCTCCGCGCGGGTGCGCGCCCATCTTCCCGGCGATATCGGAGGTTTCGCTGCCGCCATCACCACTGGCGACCGCAGCGCGATTTCGCAAGACGCCTTGCAGGATCTGCGCAGCAGCAATCTGGCCCATCTTTTGGCAATCTCGGGCCTGCATATGGGGTTGCTCAGCGGCGTCGTCTTCGGCGCGGCGCGCCTGTGTCTCGCGTTACATCCGGTGACCGCCACCCGTTGGCCCAGCCGAAGCATCGCCGCCGGGGCCGCCCTGATCGCCGCCACCGGATACCTCGCGCTCTCGGGCGGAAATGTCGCGACCGAGCGGGCCTATATCATGTGCGCCGTTGCACTATGCGCCCTGATGATCGGGCGGCGGGCGATCTCTCTGCGTGCCGTCGCGATCGCGGGCATCATCGTGCTGACCCTACGGCCTGAGGCGCTGATGGGACCGGGGTTTCAGATGTCATTCGCCGCGACCACGGCGCTCGTCGCCGTTTTTGGCTGGATCCGCGACTTCGAAGGTGAGGTCATTCCCAAACGCCTCCGCCCCGTTGCCGCGGTGGTGATCTCTTCGGCTGTTGCGGGGCTTGCCACCGCGCCCATATCCGCCGCGCATTTCAACACGATCGCGCATTACGGATTGGTGGCGAACCTGCTCTCGGTCCCCTTGATGGGGGTCTTGGTCATTCCCGCCGCCGTGCTCGCGGCGATCCTTGCACCCTTCGGCGGTGAAGGGATACCGCTTTGGATGATGGGTCTGGGCCTTAAGTGGATCCTATTGGTCGCGGATGTGGTGGCGCATCTCCCCGGCGCGCGCAGCTTCGTGCCGGGGCCGGGGGGCTGGGTGTTGCCGCTCCTGTCGCTCGGGTTTCTTTGGGTCGTCCTGTGGCAAAGCCATCTGCGCTGGCTTGGCTTGCCCGCAATCTTGCTGTCTTTCACCCTCTGGCAAGGAACCACACGCCCTGACGTGCTTGTTGCCGACACGGGCACGCTCGTGGGTGTCATGACCCCGGCGGGCAGGGCGCTCAGCAAAGACAAAGCCGCGGGTTTCGTCGCGCGCAATTGGTTGGAGAATGACGGCGATGGCGCGGATCAGGCCGTGGCCGCGCAAAGATGGGCGGACCAAAGAGCAGGTATCATCCATCTATCCGGAAAACGGGCGGTCGCCACCTTCAGCGGCTGCCAAGCCGAGGAGATCGTGATCGCCTCCGCCGAGATTCAGACCGCCCGAAATTGGGCATGCCAGGTCTACGATTCCAAGCGCTTGCGCGAGACCGGCGCGATCGCCCTCAACAAATCGCCCAACGGTTGGCAAGTCACCACCGCGAAAGACCGCGCCGGGACGCGCTTGTGGAACAGCCGCCCGCCGCGTCAGTAGGTGCGGATCAACCCGACAAGACGCCCCTGAACCTTCACCTTGTCCGAGGGCAGCACCCGCGTTTCATAGGCAACATTGGCGGCTTCCAGAGCCACGGAAGACCCCTGTCTGCGGAAACGTTTCAGCGTGGCCTCTTGATCCTCGACCAAGGCCACCACGATATCGCCATTGTCAGCGACGGAGGTTTCGCGGATCACCACGATATCGCCATCGTTGATACCCGCCTCGATCATCGAGTCGCCGCGCACCTCGAGGGCGTAATGCTCCCCCTGACCGGCGATCATCCCGCCGGGCACCGTGACGCTATGGGAAACTTGCGAGATCGCCTCGATCGGGACACCGGCAGCGATCCGGCCCATGACCGGCACATCGAACGCGTGATGCGCGGTGACCGGTTGCGCCGAGGGCGGAGGCGGGGCGTCGGGCCGGTCCCCGTCGATCACGCGGGGGGCGAAACCGGGCGCACCGCCGAGGCTCTCGGGCAGTTTGACCACTTCGATCGCACGGGCACGGTGGGCAAGACGCCGGATGAAACCGCGCTCCTCCAATGCTGTGATCAGCCGATGGATCCCGGATTTCGACCGCAAGTCGAGTGCCAATTTCATTTCATCAAAGCTGGGCGGCACGCCGTCGCGCTGGACGCGTTGGTGGATGAAAGAAAGCAGATCGAGTTGTTTTTTGGTCAGCATCGCGCGGCCCCTGAAGCTTTTATTGCTTTTGTTCTAGGGATGTTCTTGTTTTGTGTCAACCGTGGGTTGGCTCTAAATCAAGATGTACCTTTGCAAATCGCCCCCCTTACGGGCCGGTTCACCAGGAGGGCGGATCATCAGCGCATCGGCCTGCGCCAGCACGGAGAGAAGAGACGAATCCTGCCGGTCATCCGGATAGAGCGCGCCATCGCGGAGATGAGCGCGCATATAATGCGCGCGCGGCCCATTCGGGCCAATCTCGCGTCCAAGGGGGGCTTCGCGCATGGCAGCATGGACTTCGGTCAGCCCAAGCATCCGCCGGAGCATCGGCAACACGAAGATCGCACCGCAAACCATTGCAGAAACGGGGTTTCCCGGCAATCCGATCATTGCGGAATTGCCGATCTTGCCTGCCATCAACGGCTTGCCGGGGCGCATCGCGACCTTGTAAAAAGCCTGCTCCATGCCAAGCTCAGCCGCGACCGGCGCGATAAGGTCATGATCGCCCACCGAGGCGCCGCCGATGGTTACGATCAAATCCGCACCCCGGGCTAGTGCGAAGGCCTGTTTGAGCGAGGCTGTCGTGTCCCGCGCGATGGGCAGCATGCGCACTTCGGCGCCGGCGTCATCGAACATGGCGGCGAGGCCATAGCTGTTGGAGGCGATGATCTGGTCGGGGCCGGGGCTTTCACCCGGTTGCACCAATTCATCCCCCGTGGCGAGGATCGCGATGATAGGTTTGCGGGTGACGGGCACCCGTGCCACGTTCATCGCGGCGAGCAGGGCGACATCGGCGGGGCGCAGAATGCGCGGGGCGCTCAGTTCTTCGCCTTCGGTGAAGTCTCCGCCAGCAGGACGAATATTGTCTTTATCGTCAATACGATGGCCGAGAGTGACAAGGTCGCCGCGCCGGGTCACATCCTCTTGGATCACCACGAAATCAGCCCCTTCGGGCACCGGCGCGCCGGTGAAAATGCGCACGGCCTGTCCCGCCCGCAACGTGCCTGCGTAGGCGTGACCCGCCGCCGCTTCACCGACGACTTTGAACATCGCATCGGGTTCAACCTCGGCACGGCGCAGCGCATAGCCGTCCATTGATGAAGCGGCGAAAGGCGGTTGGCTGCGCTGCGCGCGCACGGGCTGCGACAAGATACGGCCATGGGCGGCCCGCAAGCCGACTTCTTCGGTTTCCAGAGGGGCAACGAGGTTCAGGACGGCTTCCAAAGCCGCTTCGACGCTGATCATGTCGCCTCGTAACGGCCTGATTTACCGCCATCTTTTAGAACGACCCGCGTGCCGCCAATCTCCATCGCCTTATCAACGGCTTTGGCCATGTCATAGACGGTAAGGGCGGTGACGGAGGCCGCAGTAAGGGCCTCCATCTCAACCCCGGTTTGGCCGGTGGTTTTGACGGTGGCGAGAATGCGGATGCCGGGCAGGGCGGGATCGGGGGTCAGATCGACGCTAACCTTGGTGATCGGCAAAGGATGGCAAAGCGGGATCAGGTCCGCCGTGCGTTTGGCCGCCATGATCCCGGCGAGCCTCGCGACCCCCAAGACGTCGCCCTTCTTGGCACGACCTTCAGTAATGATATCAAGCGTTTCCGGTGCCATCTTGATGTAGCTTTCGGCCTTGGCAACGCGTGAAGTCACGGCTTTCTCCGAAACATCGACCATATGGGCGTCGCCCTCGGCGTCGAAATGGGTGAGCGCCATTACATCCCTCCGGGAACGAGCGGGTTTGCCAGCAGATCGCGGGTGGCCTGTTCGACATCTTCCTGCCGCATCAGGCTTTCGCCGATAAGGAAGCAGCGCGCGCCGTAGACCGCCATATCGGCAAGATCCGTGGGGGTATAGAGGCCGGATTCACAGACCAGCATACGGTCGTGGGGGACGGCCTCGGACAGGTGACGTGTCACATCAAGAGAGGTCTCGAAAGTATTGAGATTGCGGTTATTAATGCCGATCATGCGGCTGTTGAGCTTTTCGGCCCGGGCCAGTTCCTCAGCGTCATGAACCTCGATCAGCGCGTCCATGCCCCATTCATCTGCGGCTTGTTCAAGTTCCGCGGCCTGCGCGTCAGAGACGGAGGCCATGATGATCAGGATGCAGTCGGCACCAAGGCTGCGCGCTTCGGCGACCTGATAGGGGTCGTAGAGGAAATCCTTGCGGAGTACCGGAAGATCGCATTCGGCGCGCGCTTCGACCAAGAACTCCTTCGCGCCCTGAAAACTCGGGGTGTCGGTAAGCACCGACAGGCAGGTCGCGCCACCTGCGGCATAGGCGCGGGCGAGGGCGGCAGGCTCAAAATCCTCGCGGATCAAACCCTTGGAAGGGCTTGCCTTTTTGATCTCGGCGATTAGGCCATAGCCTTCGCGGGAGGCCTTGTGCAAGCTCTGAGCGAAGGGGCGGACCGGTGGGGCGGCGCGGGCTGCGGCCTCAACTTCGGCCTGCGTTTTTTCGGCCTTGGCAGCGGCAATTTCGTCCAGCTTATAGGCTTTGATTTTTTCAAGAATTGTGGCGGTCATGGCATCCTCACGGCTTTGTCCAATGTATGCCGGGCTTGCCTTGGCCCTGCAACCAGTCATTCACGCGGCTGAAGGGGCGTGAGCCGAAGAAGCCGCGCCTTGCAGATAGGGGTGAAGGGTGCGGCGTCTCTATCTTGAGGTTGCGCGCCGGATCGACCTCTGCCGCCGCCTTTTGCGCATGCGCCCCCCAAAGCAGGTAGGCGCGGGGGCGATCAGACAGCCGGGCGAGCACCTGAGCGGTCAATCTTTGCCATCCGAGCCGCGCATGGCCATTCGCACAACCCGCCGGAACGGTCAGCACGTTGTTGAGCAACAGAACCCCTTGATCGGCCCAGAACCGCAGGTCTGGGTCTTGAGGTGATGCACCAAGATCGGCGTCTAACTCCTTGAAGATATTGCCAAGAGATCGGGGAGTGGGGCGCACATCCGGCTCGGCCGAGAAGGCATAGCCATGGGCGTGGCCGGGTGTCGGATAGGGGTCTTGGCCAAGGATCACAACCTCCACAGCCGAGGGTTGCACATGCTCAAGGGCGGCAAATATCTGCGGGCCGGGCGGTAGGATCAGCCTCGTTTCCGCAGCAAGTTGCTCGGCGATACGCGGCCAATCCTCGGCGAAAAAGGGCAGCTCGGCCCATGCGCCAAGGGCAGTGAGGCTGGGTGGCGTCATGCCGACTGGCTAATCCGCGCCACCTTTTCGATCCGGTCACGGGCCGCGCCGCTGTCGATGCTTTCGCGGGCCATCTCGACACCGGTTTTCAGATCGGGCGCCACATCGGCCACCACCAAGGCGGAGGCCGCGTTCAGCAGCACCGCATCGCGGTACCCCGATGGAACCCCATCGAGGAGCGCTTTGAAATGTTTGGTGTTTTCGGCAGGCTCGCCCCCTGCGATTGCCTCGAACGGATGGACCGGCAGGCCCGCATCCTCGGGGTGCAATTCGCGCAGGTTGACAACACCGTCTTCCAGTGCTGCGACCCAGCTGACACCGGTGATGGTCAACTCATCCGTGCCGTCCGAGCCGTGCACGAGCCATGCTTTTTCCGAACCAAGTTGTTTCAGCGTCAGCGCCATCGGTTCGATCAGCTGGCGCGTATAGGCGCCGGTCAGCTGCCGTTTGACCCCTGCCGGATTGGTCAGCGGGCCAAGGATGTTAAAGATCGTGCGGGTGCCAAGTTCGGACCGGGTCGGCATGACATGGGCGACGGCGGGGTGATGCATTGGCGCCATCATGAAACCGATGCCGGCTTCGGCCAATTCACGCTCGACCACCGCAGGGCCGACCATGACGTTGATCCCCAATTGCGACAGCGCGTCGGAGGCACCCGATTTCGAGCTGAGGTTGCGGTTGCCATGTTTCGCCACGACAGCGCCCGCGCCTGCAGCCACGAAGGCGGCGGCGGTCGAGATGTTCAGCGTGCCCTTGCCGTCACCGCCGGTGCCGACGATGTCGATCGCGCCTTCGGGCGCATGGACAGGGTTGCATTTGCTGCGCATGACCTGTGCCGCGGCGGCATATTCGGTGACCGTTTCGCCGCGCGTGCGCAGCGCCATGAGGAAGCCGCCGATCTGGCTGGGGGTCGCTTCGCCCTCGAACAGAATTTCAAAGGCCTCAATGGCCTGATCTGAGGACAGCGGCCCGTTTGCGGCGGCATCGAGCAGGGGTTTCAGCGCGCTACTCATGCCGGGACCTTCATCTCGTTCAAAAAGTTTTGCAGCAGGGCGTGGCCATGCTCGGACCGGATCGATTCCGGGTGGAATTGCACGCCGTGTAGCGGCAACTCGCGGTGTTGCAGCCCCATGATCGTGCCGTCCTCAAGCGCTGCGGTGATCTCAAGGCAATCGGGCAGGCTCGCGCGTTCGACCACCAGCGAGTGATAGCGCGTGGCCCCGAAGGGCGAGGGCAGCCCCGCGAAAACCCCGCGCCCGTCGTGCTGCATCTGCCCCAATTTGCCATGCACGATATCATCCGCGCGCACGACCTTACCGCCGAAGGCTTGGCCCAGCGTCTGATGGCCAAGGCAGACCCCCAGAAGCGGCACGCGCGCGGCGGCGGCGGCATGGGTCAGCTCTAGGCAAATTCCCGCTTGGTCGGGGTCACAAGGGCCGGGAGACAGCAGGATACCGGCGGGGTTCATCGCCATCGCTTCGCCCACGCTGAGCGCATCGTTGCGGTGCACCTGCACATCCGCCCCGAGGCTGCCCAGATAGTGGACCAAGTTATAGGTAAAGCTGTCGTAGTTATCGATGAGCAGCAGCACAGGCAGGCATTTCTTTGTATTAGGACTGGAGAAACCGCGCCGGAGCGCGGTATAGGTTTTCGCATACATGTTCAGGCTTGAACCCCATCGTCAAGAGTTTGGGGCAAGCCAATTGAGGGGAACGCCGGGCTTTCTGGCCATGGCGCAGACAGCAGGAGTAGCGCAGATGGCACGCGGAGTTCTGAGCGGGCTAATTTGGGGCGGTGTGGCAAGCATCGGTGTGGCCGGTGCGGTGTCGCTGATGATGCCTTTGCCGCTGCCGCCGCAGGTGGGCGATGCGCCCGGATCCGGCCCCGCCCCGGCGCGGATCAATGTGACGGACGCAGGCGAGCGGGCGCGCAGCCGCGATAGCGCGCCGGTGTTGAATGCCCCCGCGCCGCGCGCCGATGTGCCGCAGCAAGACAGCCTTGCCGCGCTCGACCCCGACACACAAACCTCGGCCAGCCTGCCGGAGACCGGGGGTGCCGAGGGGCTCAGCACCCCCGCGGCTCCCGAAGGGCAGACGCCGATGTCGCCCGGCGCGGAAGAGCCTGTGCTGCCCAATCCGCAGGCCGCAGCGCCGGATGCCCCGCCTGCGGCGGATGAGCTTTCGATCAGCACCGAACCCGCGCAGCCGCCCGCGCCGGATGTGGCGAATATCGAAGGAGCCTTTGACGCGCCTGAGGGCATGGCCGCACCGGAGGTCGACGAGGAGGAGGCGATCACCCTGCCAGCGGAGGAGGTCGTGATCGAAGAGCCGGAGGCTGAAGCCGGTGCGCTTGAAGACCTGCCTCGCGCTGAGGCGGAGGCCGCTGAAGCTGACCTGGCATCCCCGGCCCCTGAACCGGAGGCCACGGAAGCGGAGAGCCCCGCGCCGCGGGAAGAGGCGGAAGTTGCCGAAACCACTCCAGCGCCTGCTGAAACAGAAACCGACAGCCGCCCGGCCATCGGCACACCTGCGACCAGCCTGTCCGATCGGGCCACGGGCGTCGTGATCAACCGCCCCGGCGCAGAGGTGGCGGCAGAGCCCGCTGAAGCTGACGAAATCGTGAATGAAGACCCGCGCCCTGTGGTGGTCAACAGCCGCGCCGTTGACCTGCCCGAGGGCAAGCCGCTGATGAGCGTGGTGCTGATTGACGATGGCACCTCGGTCACCGCAGGCAGCGCCGGGTTGGCCGCGTTGCGCAGCTTTCCCTACCCGTTGAGTTTCGCCGTCGACAGCACCCTGCCGGACGCCGCCGCGCGGGTGGCAACCTACCGCGAGGCCGGGTTCGAGGTTTTGGCCATGGTTGACCTGCCGCAGGGCGCGCAGCCCCGCGACGCCGAGACCACATTCGCCGCCACGCTCGACCAGATCGGCCCGGTGGTAGGGGTGTTGGAAGGCACCGAAAGCGGCTTTCAGGGCAGCCGCGCGCTGGCCGATCAGGTGACCGATATCCTCGCCCAATCCGGCCACGGGCTGATCACGCAGGACAAGGGGCTGAACACCATGCCCAAGCTGGCGCGCAAGGCAGGTGTGCCCGCCGATCCGGTGTTTCGCGATTTCGACAGCAAGGACCAGTCGGCGCGGGTGATCCGGCGTTTTCTGGATCAAGCGGCCTTCAAAGCAGGGCAGGAGGGCGCGGTGATCATGCTGGGCCGCCTGCGCCCCGATACCGTCTCCGCCCTGTTGCTCTGGGGCTTGCAGGACCGCGCGAGCGATGTGGCTTTGGTCCCGATCTCGGCGGTGCTGCTGCGCGAGGAGTGACCCCGCGCAAAGCGCGCTTTGGCGCTAGATGATCTCGTCTTCGTCGAAGAGCGGGTCTTCTTCCAACTGACTGGCAAGTTCGTCCACCGTGGCCTCCGCCGCGCGGGGGCTGAGTTTGGCAAGATGAAAGATCGCATCGCCTTCGTTGACGATGGGCAGCATCGCCCGCCCGATGAGGATGCCGGGCGCATCGGCCAGAAGCTCGGCCTCCTCCTTGCCGAAAGGGTCCGAGACGATGGCCAGAAGATCGCCTGCGGCGACGGTTTCCCCCTCAGCCCGGAAGGTGCGCAACAGCCCGCCTGCCGGGGCGCGCAGCCAATGGGAAGCGGTGCAGATATAGGGCGCGCTGCGGGCGCGGGCGATGCCCTTGGCAGGCAGCATGTCTTGGCCGCGCATCACCCGCAGGATGCCCGCCAGACCCGCCCGCACGGCCATCTCGTCAAAGCGGAGCCCTTCGCCCGCCTCATACAGCAGGATCGGCGTGCCTTGTTTCGCGGCGACCGCGCGCAGCGACCCGTCGCGCAACGGGGAGGTCAGCACCACCGGCGCGCCGAAATCCAGCGCCATTTTCTGGGTCACCTTATCCGCCGGAGAGACGCGCACCTGCGGCAGGTTGGTGCGGTGGATCGCCGCCGAATGCAGATCAATGCCGAAGTCGCAGCGCAGCACCACCTCCTGCAGAAAGATATGCGCGAGCCGCGCGCCGAGGCTGCCGGTAGGCGAGCCAGGGAAACAGCGGTTCAGATCGCGCCGGTCAGGCAGGTAGCGCGAGCGGTTGAGGAAACCGAAGGAATTGACCACCGGCACCACGATCAGCGTCCCGCGCAGGGCGCTGAGGTGGGGGGCGCGCAGCAAGCGGCGCGTGATCTCAACGCCAATCACCTCATCGCCATGGACCGCCGCCGAGACGAACATCGTCGGCCCGGGCCGTTTGCCGTGGAAGATTTCCAGCGACAGATGCACCGGCGTGTGATCCGGCAGGATCGAGACGGGCAGATCGACGGCAAGGCTGCTGCCGGGGGCGACGGAATGGCCCGCGATCTGGAAGGGCGCGCGGGGGGCCATGGTCAGCCGTTGCCCTTGCCGCCGAAACGCGACGCATCCGCAGCCGCGCGGCGGATCGCGCCGGATTTGTGAACCGTCTCCATGAACTCGGCTTCGGGGTCGCTGTCATAGACCACGCCGCCGCCTGCTTGGATGTAGAGCGTTTCGTCCTTCACCACGGCGGTGCGCAGGGCGATGCACATGTCCATGTCGCCGCCCGCGCTGAAATAGCCCACGCCGCCGCCATAGACGCCGCGTTTCTCGGGCTCCAACTCGTCGATGATTTCCATCGCGCGGACTTTTGGCGCGCCCGAGACGGTGCCCGCGGGCATCCCGGCAAAGAAGGCATCGAGCGCGTCTTTACCCTCTTTCAACTCGCCCACCACATTGGAGACGATGTGCATGACGTGGCTGTAACGCTCGACGATGAACTCCTCCGTCGGGCGCACGCTGCCAATCTTGGCGACCCGGCCCACGTCGTTGCGGCCGAGATCGAGCAGCATCAGGTGCTCGGCCAATTCCTTGGGGTCGCTGAGCAAATCGGCTTCCAACGCGCGGTCCTCTTCCGGGGTGGCGCCGCGCTTGCGGGTGCCTGCGATGGGGCGGATGGTCACTTCGTTGCCGAAGACCCGGACGAGGATCTCGGGGCTGGCGCCCACCACATGGAAGCCGCCGAAGTTGAAGTAGAACATGAAGGGCGAGGGATTGGTGCGCCGCAGGCTGCGGTAGAGCGCGAAGGGCGGTTGGGTGAACCCTTGGGCCCACCGCTGGCTTGGCACCACCTGAAAGATATCGCCCGCCTTGATATAGTCGCGCGCCTTTTCCACGGCGGATTTATAGCCCTCGCGGGTGAAATTGCTGACCGGTTCCGGCGCGTCTTCCGCCTCTCCCAAATCGCGGGAGGTCTGCGGCATGGCGCGTTCCAGATCGCGCACGGCGTCCATCACCCGCTCGGCGGCTTGGGCATAGGCCGCGCGGGCGGTTTGGCCCTCGGAGACCCAAGCGGGGGAGACGATGGTCACCTCGCCTTTCACCCCGTCGAGCACAGCGACGACCGAAGGGCGCACCATCACGGCGTCGGGCAGGCCCAGAGGGTCGGGGTTCACATTGGGCAGATGTTCGACCAGCCGGATCATGTCATAGCCGAGGTAGCCGAAAAGGCCGGCGGCGGCTTGCGGCAGATCGTCGGGCAGGGTGATCCGCGATTCCGCGATCACGTCGCGCAGACGGTCCAGCGGATCACCGGGCATATCCTCGAAGGCGTCGGCATCATAGCGCGCCGCACGGTTGAGCGCAGAGGTCTCGCCCCGGCAGCGCCAGATCAAGTCGGGCTTCATGCCGATGATCGAATACCGCCCGCGCACATCCCCGCCGGTGACGGATTCAAGCACAAAGGCATTCTCCGCCGCGCCGGTGAGTTTCAGCATCAAGGACACGGGCGTGTCGAGATCGGCAGCAAGGCGGGTGTAGACGATCTGGTTTTCGCCCGCCTCATAGGCGCGGGCGAAACTATCGAAATCCGGGGTCAGGGCCATCAAATTTGCCTATCAGGGAAAGTTCACATGCACGGCATTGATCGCGCGCTGGTCGATCTGGGGATCGGCGTCGCGCATGACGGCATTGCTGTAGATATCGAAAAGACCTTGGGCCAGCGCCTGATCCAACTGCTGCGACAGGCGGTCCATCAGCGCTTGGGTCTGCTCGTCTTCGCCCGCCGGTGTCACGGCATCAAGGCGCAGAACCACGACGCTATCGCCTGCGGGCAGAACGGCCACACCGCCTTCGGCGAGGTCAAAGACCTGATCCATGAAGTCGTCCGGCGTGCCGTCTACATAGGAGCTGCGGGTCATGCCTTCGCCAAGCTGCGGCGTGAGACCGGCGGTCTCGAACCCTCCTTCGTCGGCCAGCGTCTCGGTCAGGCTCTCGGCCTTCTCGGTCAGCGCCTCGACGATCTGGGCGTCGCGCCATGCGGCCTCGACCGCGTCGCGCGCCGCTTCGAAAGGTTCGGGGCGCGCGTCCTTGGTTTCATCCAGACGCATGGCAAAGATGCCGCCGTCTTCCAGCTGGTCGATCTGCGGGAAGTCATTCGCGCTCAGCCCCGCTGCGGCCTCGCGGAAGGCACCATAGGCGGCGATGCCCTCGCTGCTGTCTTGGGTCCAGTCGATGGTGCCGAGGCGCATTTTGGTCTCTTCGGCCAAATCTTCGAGCGTGGCCCCCCCGGCAAGCTGGTCGTCAATCTCTTGCGCGCGGGCTTCGACGGCGCGGGTGGCGCGAGAGATGGCGAGGGTCTCTTCCAGCAGGTCACGGGCCTCTTCGAACGGCACATGCTGCGCGGGGAGGATGGCGTTCACGCGAAACAGGGCCGGCCCAAGCGTGCTGGGCAGCGGACCTACGATGTCACCGCTTTCGGCGGCAAAGACGGCATCGCCTGCGGCATCGAGGTCGGATTTCGCAACATCGCCCAGATCGACATCCGCCAAGGCCAAGCCGCGCTCTTCAACCAGCGCTTCGAAAGTTGTGCCGTCGACCTCAAGCGCTGCGGCGGCGCGGTCTGCGGCCTCCTGATCGGCAAAGACCAGACGTTCGACCAAACGCCGCTCGGGCTGGTCGTATTCGTCGCTGCGGGCGTCATATTCGGCGCGCAGTTCTTCTTCGGGCACTTCGACTTCGTCCAGCAGGTCTTCGGGCGCGAGCCATGCGTAGGTGATGCTTTTGCTGGCGGGCAACATGAAATCATCGGTGTTGGCGTCGTAATAGGCGCGCAATTCGTCTTCGCTGGGGGCGGGCAGGGGCGCGTCGAGGTCATCCTCGCTCAGCCGGGCCCAAGTGAAGCTGCGCTCTTCGGCGACATAGTCGACCAGAGTGCGGGCATAGGTGTCGGGCATGGAGACGCCGCCCAGAATGGCGCGTTGCAACAGACCACGCGCGGCTTCTTCGCGGATTGAGCGCTCGAACTCGGCCTCGCTCATCCCGCTTTGCTGGAGGGCAAAGCGATAGCCTTCGCGGTCAAAGTTACCGTCGATCCCTTGGAAGGCCGAGATCGCCACGATCTCATCGCGCAGGGTGGCGTCCCCGATGGAGATGCCCATCTGGTCGGCTTCGTGATCCAGCGCTCGGTTGCGCACGATCCGTTGCAGCACGGCGCGGTCCAGCCCCATCTCTTGGGCGCGGGCAAAGGGCAGGCTCTCACCCGTCTGCGCTTCGATCGCGCGGATCTCCTGCTGCAATTGGCGGGCGTAATGATCGACCGAGATCGACTTGTCGCCCACCGTGCCGATGCTGCGCAGATTGCCGCTGAGATTGATCGCGCCAAAGCCGCCCAGACCCAGGATGAGAAGGGCCATCAAGGCCCAGACGGCGGTTTTCGAAAAGCTGAAGCCCTTTTTGGCCATGACACGGTCCCTCGTTAATTTCGGACCTGTCTATGCGTTGCGTGGCAGGGCTGCAAGCCTGTCGAAAAGCACCTTCAGACCGGCGGCGTCGAGGTTGGCAAAGGCGATGCGCAGCTGGCTTTCACCGCGCGCGTCGCCCTCAGGTTGGAACATCGTGCCGGGCAGGCAAAGCACACCCGCATCGCGTACCAGATCGCGCGCCAGATCGGCCGAGGAGACCTCGAAGGGATGGCGCATATAGGCGAAATAGCCGCCCAACCCCAGAAGCTCCCAGCCCAGGGGTTCGAGCTTGGGCATCAGGTCGGCGATGGCGGCGCGGCGCGACAGGATTTCCTCGCGCTCTTCGGCCAACCATGCGCTGAGGTTCTGCATCCCCCAGAGCGCGCCGTGCTGGCCGATCTGCGCGGGGCAGATGGCGACGGTGTCGAGGAACTTCTCGACCTCGGCGAGCCGTGCGCGGCTGGCAATCAGCGCCCCGACGCGGTGGCCGGTGAGGCGGTAGGCCTTGGAAAAGGAATAGAGGTGGATGAGCGTGTCATGCCAATCGGGATCGCGGAACAGCGCGTGTGGCGGGCCGGGGCGGCTGTGAAAATCGCGGTAGGTCTCGTCAAGGATCAGCGCGATACCGTGGCGGCGGGCAAGCTCGAAGAATTCCTGTACGAGGGCGGCTGAATATTCCACCCCACCGGGGTTGTTGGGCGTGACCAGCGCGATGGCCCGGGTGCGCGGGGTGATGGAAGCGGCGGCTTTCTCGGGGTCGGGCAACATATCGGCCTCGACCGGCAGCGGCACCGCTTTGACGCCGCTCATGTCGAGCCACATCTTGTGATTGAAGTACCACGGCGTCGGGATGATGACCTCGTCACCCTCGCCGCAGAGCGTGGCGATGGCGGCGGCGAAGGCCTGATTGCAGCCGGAGGTGATGCAGACCTGTTCGTCGGTCACCACGCCCGCGTATTTCTCGGCCGTCTGTCGCGCCAGTTCGGCGCGCAACTCCGGCAGGCCCAGCACCGGCCCATAGAGATGGGCCTCGTAATTGTTCAGCGTGACCTCGGCCATCGCCCGGCGCAGCCCCTCGGGGGGCGGATCGACCGGCGCGGCCTGGCTCACGTTGATCAGCGGGCGGTCGGGCGCGAAGTCGACGCCGTCGAGCCAGCGCCGCGCCTCCATCACCGGGGGGAAGAACGTGGTGGCGGTGCGCGGAAGCGTCATGGGTATATCCGGTCAGATAGGGGCAGGGCAGGTGGCGCGGGGCCGGTCAGTCCTTGCCGCGGTAAGGTTCGACATATTGCAGGGCCATGTCCCAGGGGAAGAAAATCCATGTGTCCTGGCTCACGCCGGTGATGAAGGTATCGACCTGCGGCTCGCCCTCGGGCTTGGCATAGACGGTGGCGAAATGCGCCTGCGGGTAAAGCTCGCGCACCAGTTCGATGGTCTTGCCGCTGTCGACGAGGTCGTCGACGATCAGGATGCCGGTGCCGTCGCCCATCATCTCGGCATCGGGGGATTTCAGCACCTTCGCCTCGCGGCGCTGGTCGGCGGCGCCGCCGCCCGAGTGGTAGGACATGACCGAGATCGTGTCGACGGTGCGGATGTCGAGCTCGCGCGCGACGATCATCGCAGGCGCCATGCCACCGCGGGTGATCGCCACCACCGCACGCCAGGCGCCGTCGTCGGGGCCCAGACCATCGAGCCGCCAGGCAAGCGCGCGGCTGTCACGGTGGATCTGATCCCAGGAGATGTGGAAGCCCTTTTCATGGGGCAGGCGCGAGGCATCCTTGGATTTGGTCATGGTGGTCCTTTGCAGCAGCTGGCGCGGGCACCCGCGCGAATTCATTTGGGCGGCTTATTCCTTGGACATGTCGGGCGCGTCAACCGCCTTCATGCCGACGACGTGATAGCCCGCGTCCACATGCAGGTTCTCGCCCGTGGTGCCGCTGCCCAGATCCGACAGCAAAAACAGCGCGGCCTTGCCCACGTCCTCGGTGGTCACGTTGCGGCGCAGGGGCGAGTTATACTCGTTCCATTTCATGATGTAGCGGAAGTCGCCGATGCCCGAGGCCGCCAGCGTCTTGATCGGCCCGGCGGAGATCGCGTTGACGCGGATGCCGTCCTTGCCAAGGTCTTCGGCGAGGTATTTTACGCTCGCCTCAAGTGCGGCCTTGGCCACACCCATGACGTTGTAATGCGGCATCACCTTCTCGGCGCCGTAGTAGGTCAGCGTCAGCGCGCTGGCGCCGGGCGACATCATCTTCTCCGCGCGTTGCATCACTGCGGTGAAGGAATAGACCGAGATGTCCATCGACATGGCGAAATTGCCGCGGCTGGTGTCGACATAGCGCCCGCGCAGCTCGCCCTTGTCGGAAAAGCCGATGGCGTGAACGATGAAATCGAGCTCACCCCAACGCTCTTTCAGGCTCTCAAAGAGTGCGTCAATGGATGCCTCATCGCCCACATCGCAGGGCAGGACGATATCGCTGCCAAGCTGCTCGGCCAACGGGCCTACGCGTTTCTTCAGCGCTTCGCCTTGGTAGGAAAAAGCAAGCTCCGCCCCCGCGTCGGCCAGTGCTTTGGCCACGCCCCATGCGATGGATTTGTCATTCGCCAGCCCCATGATGAGCCCGCGCTTGCCCTGCATCAGTTCGTTTCCCATTCCGCTGCCTTGTCTATGTTCTTGTCTATGTTCCGTTGAGGTTGTCTTGGTCTAGGCGATTGCAGCGCTACCATCAAGACTGCACTGGCGCCTTACCCCTCGGGATCTGGCATTAGATCGGCGGCTAACTGTCGGAAATCGGGTGAGGTTGTCCTTTGAGTTGCCGGTTGTTAACAAATGCCATACCGAAGAGATCGGACCCCGGCGTAGAACCGGTGACAGGCAAAGCACTCTGAAGGAGATGCCGAATGGAAACGCGGACTGGTATTTTTGCAGGGGATAATCCCTTTGCAATTGCGCAGCGTTGGCTTTCCGAAGCAGAGGCGACCGAGCTTAACGATCCTAACGCCATCGCGCTCAGCACGGTAGATTCGCAAGGGCTGCCCAACGCCCGCATGGTGCTGCTGAAAGAGATCGAGCCAGAGGCTTTTGTCTTTTATACCAATTACGAAAGCCAGAAGGCGCAGGAACTGGACCGCGCGGGCAAGGCGGCTTTTGTCATGCATTGGAAATCGCTGTGCCGCCAACTGCGGGTGCGCGGGTTGATCAGCCGGGAGGACGGGCCGCAGGCCGATGCCTATTACGCCTCGCGCTCGCTTAAAAGCCGTCTGGGGGCTTGGGCCTCGCGCCAGTCGCAGCCGCTTTCGGGCCGCGCTGCGCTGATGGCCGAGGTGGCCAAGGTGACGGCGCAGAAGGGGGTGAACCCTGAGCGTCCGCCGTTCTGGGGCGGCTACCGGATCACCCCGCTGGAAATTGAATTCTGGGCCGATGGCGAGTTTCGCTTGCACGACCGTTTCCAGTGGCGGCGCGCAGATGTCGCGGCACCCTGGGCCGTGACCCGGCTCAACCCTTGATCTGACGGCGCGATACCCGATGAAAGATGTGTCAGAGACCCAATCGGAAACAGCAGCGATAGACGACCCTCTCGAAGGGGTGGTCAAATGGTTCGATCCGGTCAAGGGCTTCGGCTTTGTGGTCGCGGATGCGGGCGGGGCGGACATCCTGCTGCACGTCAATGTCCTGCGCAATTTCGGCCAAAGCTCTGTCGCGGATGGGGCGCGGGTGGCGGTGCGGGTGCAACAGACCGAGCGCGGTGCGCAGGCGGTCGAGGTGCTCTCTGTCGAGCCGCCCAGTGAACTGCCCGCCGCCGTGGTGGAATTCGCCGGTTTCGATCCCGAGCAACTGGCCTCGGCCCAATTTGAGCCCGCCCGCGTGAAATGGTTCGACAAGGCCAAGGGATTCGGGTTTGCAAATGTCTTTGGCTGCGCGGAAGATGTGTTTCTGCATATCGACGTGCTGCGCCAATCCGGACTTTGTGATTTGCAACCGGGCGAAGCACTTGCCATGCGTGTGATTGTTGGCGATCGGGGCCATCTGGCGGCGGAGGTAAGCTCATGGGACGCGGTGATAGACGGCTGAAGGTCGGGCGACTGGCAAGGCATATGGCAGGGGCGGCACTGGCTGGCTTGCTGCTGACCGGCGCGGCGGTGGCCGAGGTTTGCCGGGCGGATTCCGTGACGCTTCGCGGGGCGTGGGGCAAGGCCCGGTTCTCTGTCGAAGTGGCCGATGACACGGCGGAACGCGCCAAGGGGCTGATGCACCGCCGTTCACTACCATTGAGCGCGGGCATGCTCTTTATCTACGAAAGACCCCAGCCGCTGAATTTCTGGATGCGCAACACGTTGATCCCGCTGGATCTGCTGTTCATCGACGAAAGGGGAGTGGTTCAAAAGATCCATCACTCCGCCAAACCGCTGGACGAAACACCGATCCCGGGCGGCGACGATTTGCTGTCGGTGCTGGAGATCAACGGCGGCCTGTCGAAACGCCTTGGGATCACCGAAGGCAGCGAAATCCGCCATCCGGCCTTTGCCAGCAACACCCCGGCTTGGCCCTGCTAAAGACTTCGCGGATTTTCCGATTTTCAGGTCAATCGGGGCTTTTCAATTGGTGGGGTTATGGCTAAAGAAGCCCCAGTCGGAGCGTGGCGCAGCCTGGTAGCGCACCTGTTTTGGGTACAGGGGGTCGGAGGTTCGAATCCTCTCGCTCCGACCACTTTCTTCCAACGTTGATGATGTCGCGTTTCTCCTATTGGTTGAGGCGCGTCCGGCGATTCATCCGAATTCTGCACAAGATATTGTAGCTGCTGCCGCCGCATTGGCAGATTTGCGCCCGCGCGCGCCAATATCGTGATGATTCTGCCGCGGTTCTAGGCGCTGGCGTCGGACAGGGGCGTTGGGCCGGGTGACCGTGACACAGAGGTCACCTCCGGCGGCCTGTCGCCCGGCGGGCGGTCTTGGGCTGTGGATGAATTAAACCATTTTTCCAAACACCTCCGCTAACCCGGCCCCTGCAATGGATTATTTTCAGGGCCGCCTGCCAGTCGGAGCTGCGGGTATCTTTGGGGATATCCTGAGACTGAATCACTAGGGTACGGCGCGGGGCAAATCAGGGGCTTTCGGTCAACTGTCCGTCCTAAAATAATTCCGAAAAAAACCGTTGACCAAATAGTGCGATCTACGTCAGTTTGTGGGGGTCAAGTAAAGCGCCACAATATGTTGTGGTTAACGCGACAGGGCGCTTCGGCGGCGGGGACAGAGTATAGAACCAGCGTTTCAATCGGTTTCGGGCCGCTTGCGTCAGCAGGTGGCGCGGGGAAGCTTTGTTCAAACTGCCAGCACATCGGGGTGAGACGGCCTGCCGTGGGCATGTCGGCTTGGGATTTTAAGAGTTTGTAAAAGGGCAGCGACGATGAAGATTGAACGGAATTTCACCAAGGCCGGGCAGGATGCCTATGCGGATTTGGACTTTGTCACGACGGTGTCAGAGATCCGCAACCCTGACGGTTCGGTGGTCTTCAAGCTCGACAACGTCGAAGTTCCGAAATCCTGGAGCCAGGTCGCCAGCGACGTGATCGCGCAGAAGTATTTCCGCAAGGCGGGCGTGCCTAGCGAGACCCGCAAGGTCAAGGAAAAGGGCGTGCCCGAATTCCTGTGGCGCTCCGAGCCCACCGAGGGCGCCGAGATGGGCGGTGAGACCTCCTCCAAGCAGGTTTTCGACCGTCTGGCGGGCGCTTGGGCCTATTGGGGCTGGAAAGGCGGCTACTTCAGCACCGAAGAGGACGCCCGCGCCTATTACGACGAGATGCGCCACATGCTGGCCAGCCAGCGCGCGGCCCCGAACAGCCCGCAATGGTTCAACACCGGGTTGCACTGGGCTTACGGCATCGACGGCCCGGCGCAGGGGCATTACTACGTCGACTACAAGACCGGCAAGCTGACACGGTCAAAGTCCTCCTATGAGCACCCGCAGCCGCATGCCTGCTTCATCCAGTCCGTCGGTGACGATCTGGTGGGCGATGGCGGCATCATGGATCTCTGGGTCCGCGAGGCGCGTCTGTTCAAATACGGCTCGGGCACGGGCACCAACTTTTCATCGCTCCGCGGAGAGGGCGAGAAGCTGTCGGGCGGCGGCAAGTCGTCGGGTTTGATGGGTTTTCTCAAGATCGGCGATCGTGCAGCCGGCGCCATCAAATCCGGCGGCACCACCCGCCGCGCGGCGAAGATGGTGATCGTCGACGCCGACCACCCCGATATCGAGGATTTCATCAACTGGAAGGTGCTCGAAGAGCAGAAGGTGGCCTCCATCGTCGCCGGCTCCAAGATGCACGAGCAGAAGCTGAACCTCCTGTTCGACGCGATCAAGGCATGGGACGGCGCCGAGGCGGATGCCTATGACCCGACCAAGAACGCGGCGCTGAAACAGGCGATCCGCGAGGCCAAGAAGGTCGCGATTCCCGAGACCTACGTCAAACGCGTGTTGGATTATGCCAAGCAGGGCCATACCGGGATCGAGTTCCCAACCTACGACACCGACTGGGATTCGGAAGCCTACAACTCGGTCTCCGGCCAGAACTCGAACAACTCGATCCGCGTGACCAACGCCTTCCTGAAAGCCGTCGAGAAAGACGCCGACTGGGAGTTGATCAGCCGCACCGAGAATCGGGTCACCAAGACGATCCGCGCCCGTGACCTCTGGGATCAGGTCGGCCACGCCGCTTGGGCCTGCGCCGATCCGGGCATCCAGTACCACGACACCGTAAACGACTGGCACACCTGCCCCGAGGACGGCGCGATCCGCGGCTCGAACCCCTGCTCGGAGTACATGTTCCTCGACGACACGGCCTGCAACCTCGCCTCGATGAACCTGCTGACCTTCCTCAAGGACGGTGTCTTTCAGGTCGAGGACTATATGCACGCCGCGCGGCTCTGGACCGTGACGCTCGAGATCAGCGTGATGATGGCGCAGTTCCCCTCCAAGGAAATCGCGCAGCGGTCTTATGACTTCCGCACATTGGGTTTGGGTTATGCGAATATCGGCGGGTTGCTGATGAACATGGGCTATTCCTATGACAGCGACGAGGGCCGCGCTTTGGGCGGTGCCCTGACCGCGATCATGACCGGCGTCTCCTATGCCACCTCCGCCGAGATGGCGGGCGAATTGGGCGCCTTCCCGGGCTATGCCAAGAACGCCGAGCATATGCTACGGGTCATCCGCAACCACCGCACGGCGGCCTATGGTAAGGCCGACGGCTATGAGCAGCTTTCGGTCAAACCGGTGCCGCTGGATCACGTCAACTGTCCGCAGGCGGGTCTGGTCGACATCGCCAAATCCTGCTGGGACGAAGCGCTGAAACTGGGCGAAGCCCACGGCTACCGCAACGCGCAAACTTCGGTCATCGCGCCCACCGGCACCATCGGTCTGGTGATGGACTGCGACACCACGGGGATCGAGCCTGACTTCGCGCTTGTGAAGTTCAAGAAGCTCGCCGGGGGCGGATATTTCAAGATCATCAACCAATCCGTGCCTGCCGCGCTGGAAAAGCTCGGCTACGGGTCGGCCCAGATCGAAGAGATCGTCAGCTATGCCGTGGGCCACGGCACGATCGGCAATGCGCCTGCGATCAACCACACCACGCTGGCGGGGCATGGCTTTGGCGCCAATGAACTGGCCAAGATCGACGCGGCGCTGAAACAGGCTTTCGACATTCGTTTCGTGTTCAACCAATGGACGCTGGGCGAGGCCTTCTGCACGCAGGTGCTGGGCATCCCGGCGGAAAAGTTGAACGACCCGACCTTCGATCTGCTCCGCTCCCTCGGTTTCAGCAAGGCCGATATTGAGGCGGCCAATGACCACGTCTGCGGCACCATGACGCTAGAGGGCGCACCGCATCTGCGCGAGGCGCATTACGGCATCTTCGACTGCGCCAACCCCTGCGGCAAGAAAGGCAAACGCTATCTCTCGGTGAACAGCCACATCCACATGATGGCGGCGGCGCAGAGCTTTATCTCGGGGGCGATCTCCAAGACGATCAACATGCCCAATGACGCGACGATCGAGGATTGCCAGAAGGCTTATGAACTCAGCTGGTCCTTGGGTATCAAGGCCAACGCGCTCTATCGCGACGGATCGAAACTGAGCCAGCCGCTGGCTGCCGCCCTCGTGGAAGACGACGAGGACGCCGCCGAGACGCTGGAGAGCGGCAACGCGCATGAGAAAGCCGCCGTGCTGGCCGAGAAGATCGTCGAGAAGGTGATCGTCAAAGAGATCATCAAGTCGCACCGCGAGAAGATGCCGCAGCGCCGCAAGGGATATACCCAGAAGGCCAACGTCGGCGGCCACAAGGTCTACTTGCGCACCGGCGAATACGAGGACGGCAAGCTGGGCGAGATCTTCATCGACATGCATAAGGAAGGCGCGGGCTTCCGGGCGATGATGAACAACTTCGCCATCGCGGTCTCAGTCGGTCTGCAATACGGCGTGCCGCTGGAGGAATTCGTCGATGCCTTCACCTTCACCAAGTTCGAGCCCGCGGGCATGGTGCAGGGCAACGACAGCATCAAACAGGCGACCTCGATCCTCGACTATGTGTTCCGTGAACTGGCGGTGAGCTACCTCGACCGCACCGATCTGGCGCATGTGAAGCCTGAGGGGGCGACCTTTGACGATCTGGGTCGCGGCGAGGAAGAGAACCTCTCGAACGTCAGCGAGTTGAGCGAGGGGGCCGCGAATAAGTCCTTGGAAGTGCTCAAGCAAATTAGCTCCACCGGCTATCTGCGCAACCGGCTGCCGCAAGAGTTGGTGGTGCTGCAAGGCGGGCAAAACGTCGAAGCAAGCTCTGCCTACGCGCCTCAAGTCAGCAATGGCGATGTGGCGGTCGCGGTGCCGCCCGCAGCGTCCGGCGCGGTCAGCCTCGATGCGCGGGCCAAGGCCAAGATGCAGGGATATGAGGGCGAAGCCTGCGGCGAATGCGGCAACTACACATTGGTCCGCAACGGCACCTGCATGAAGTGCAACACCTGCGGCGGCACCTCGGGTTGTAGCTGATGAGATGTGCCCCGAAAGGGGCGCGCAGGGGCAGGGCCGAGAGGCCCGCCCCGACGAGGCGGCCGGGGCGCCTTAGGCGTGGTTGCGCGAAAGGGTTAATCTTTGCGCTGCCATTCGGGTCGCGTTAACCAAAATTAAACCAGTCTCTCCCTATCAAGGTCGTGAAAGGGAGAATTTGATGAAACGTCTTATTATATCGGGCTTTCTTGCCAGCACACTGGCGGGCTGTGTGGAGCCTCCGGCCTCACCGATGGAGGCTGCGGCGCGCAGAGCTGCCGCGGCGGAATTGACGGCGAAACAATGTGCGGGCTTTGCAGGCGGCTATGAAAGCGTGCGCAAGCTGCGGCATGATGCGAACCAAAACATCGCCACCGCGCGACGGCTTGGGGCGACGGATGCGACCATCGCCAAAGCGCGGGCGGATGTGCGCATGGCTTTCGATATGCAGGTCGCTTTCTCGACCCCGCAGCAGGCCTGCAACATGATGGTGGGCGAATTGGCTTGGGCCACGGGCTGAGGGCGTCTAGCGATGCGCCACGTCAAGCCAGATCGGCAAATGGTCCGAGGCGCGGCGGGTCTGGGGCGTTTCGACCACGCCGCCTTGGCGCACGGTAAGATGTTGATCCAAGGCGATGCGATCTAGAAAGGCCACGGGCATCCGCGCGTGATAGCTTTTGCCCGGCGCATGAATGGTGAATCGTTTCGCCAAACGCCCCAGCCCGACCTTTTGCGACCATTCGTTCAGATCGCCCGCAATCAAGGTCGGGCAGGCGGCACAGGCGTCGAGATGGGCGATCATGGCGCTCAACTGCTCCTTGCGCGACGGGCGCAGCAAGCCCAAATGCGAGGCGATCACGCGCAACTGGCGGGCCCCGATATGCAGGTCGGCCACCATCGCGCCGCGCGGCTCCACCCCCGGCAGGGTCAGATGCGCCACCCGGTCGATCTTGGCCGAGGGCCGGACCAGAACGGCATTGCCATGCCAGCCGATGCTTACATCGCTTGGCGTGGGCACAGGGCGCAGACCCGTCACCTTTTCGACCCGGTCGAGCGGCAGGGCCGAAGGGCGCGGGGCGCGGCGGCGGTCGGCCTCCTGCAGCACCACAACATCGGCATGCAGGCTGCGGATGATCCGCATGATCCGCTCGGGATCGCGGCGCCGGTCGGTGCCCATGGCCTTGCGGATGTTGTAGCTGACGATGCGCAGCGATTGCGGGGCGACGGCGGGGATCATAGAACGGGCGCTCCCAGACGAAACAGCCCTTCGGCCACTTTGCGGAACATCCCGCTCGGCGGTCTTTCCATGGCGCAATGCTCTGAGAGATGTTCGAACCAATCATGCAGCTTCGCGACCGAGCCCGCGTCATAGACAAAAAGCGTGACCTCGAAATTCAGCAACATGCTGCGCACGTCGAAATTGGCGGTGCCCACCAGCCCCATATCGTCGATGATCCCGGCTTTGGCATGGATCATCCCGGGCTGGTAATAGAGCACATGACCGCCTGCCTCATGCAGTTCGCGCAGATAGGCACCCCGCGCAAAGTCCGCCAGCCGTTGGTTTGAGCGCTCAGGGACCAAGACCCGCACATCCACGCCGCGCCGGGCCGCTGTGGTCAAGGCCGCGCCAAGGGCTTCGGTTGGCACGAAATAGGGCGTCACCAGCCAAATCCGCGCCTCGGCCAGATGGATCGCGCGGATCAGCCCATCATGCAGCGGGTCTTCGCCGATATCGGGGCCGGAGGGCACGAGTTGCACCGTTGCCGTTCCGCCCGTATGGGCCGCGACCGAGGGGGCGGGGTCCAATGCCTCGCCGCTGGCCACGCTCCAGTCCGAGCGGAACACATCGCCGAAACTCTGTACCGCGCGTCCTTCGAGCAGAAAGGCCAGATCGGTCCAGCCGTCCTCCAGCGCCGTGGGTCCGAGGTAATGCGCCCCGATATTCATGCCGCCGGAAAAGACCCGCGCGTCATCGGCGATGATCATCTTGCGGTGGTTGCGCAGGTTCAGATGGCCTGAGCCCGGCAGTTGCAACAAAGGAGAGTAAAAACGCACGTCGCCGCCCGCCTCGCGCAGATGGCGCAGGGCCGCGACAGGTCCACGCAGGGTGCCCAAACGGTCCATCAGCAGCCGAACCTTCACGCCCGCCTTGGCGCGTTCGGTCAGCGCGTCGACAAAAATGCGCCCGGTTTCGTCATTGGCAACGATGTAGAAAAGCGCGTCAATCCGCTCCTCGGCCCCTTGGATCAGCGCCATCACCGCCTCATGCGCCGCGGTCGGATCGCCCAAGAGCCGCAGGTCTTGGCCATGGGCGGCGGCGGGCAGGCCGAAATACTGCATCGTCGCGTCGAGCGTATGGACAGGGCGGGGCGGGGGGCCGCCGGTATCGCCTTTCAGAAAATGCACCGGCGTGTAGCGCGAGGATTGTTTGCGAAAACCCAGCCCCAGAAACACCGGCACCGCGACCCAAGGCAGCACGATGATAAAGAGCAGCCATGCGGCAGTCGATTGCGGCGTGCGGCGTTGTTGCAAGATCACGATCGCCGCCAGCAGCGTCAGGATCACGATAATGACGACTTCCAGATGGGTTGTGATCCATGACATGGGGTGAGGCCTGCTCCTTCTTACTGACAATACAAGCAGATAACGCGTTCGCTGGTGACAGCAAGCCTTTGGGTGGTTCCGCCCAAAGCGGGGGGGTGCCGGAGATTGGTCCGTGCGTTTCGGTCGGATGTATGCAAGCGCCGCTCTGACTCGATCCGGCGCTGATTGCGCGTTTCTCACTGCAATGAGGGCAAAGATGGCGCGGAATCTCTATTGCGGGTGTAACTATCTGACATATCATAATAAATTAACGGCAAGTGCCGGTCGATCAAACAGAAGACACATAACTTGAGCGGCACCGCGCCGAGGGTATGTTGCAAATGTGCGACAATCAGCGCATCGCAATTCTGTGAAGTGAAAAAACTGAAACCCAACCTTACATCGGGCGTTGCGTGAGTGACCCTGCGGCGAGGATCGCGGGGTCACCTGTATTTAAGGAGCAGAACATGAAACGCACGACAACAATCGCCAGCATCGCCCTGATCGCATCCAGCGCTTTCGCGGGTGCCGCAGCAGCCGGTTCGCTGGAAGACACCACCGTTGAAGCACCGGTTTTCACTCCGGCGCCGACACCCGTGGCTGTTGATGGCGACTGGACAGGCTTCTACACCGGTCTTCAGGTTGGCCAGACCGACATCGACAGCGACAGCGGCGCCCTTGATGGTGACGATACGTCTTACGGTTTCCACGCCGGTTACGACTATGACTTCGGCAAATTCGTTCTGGGTGGCGAACTCGACTACGACAAGACCGACATCGATCTGGGCACATCCGGCGCGACAGCCGATTCCGTTGCACGCGCCAAGGTCAAAGCTGGCTACGACTTCGGCAACACACTGGTTTACGCGACCGCCGGTGCGGCCCGTGCCGACACCAGCGTTGGCGATGAAACCGGCCCCTTCGCCGGTCTGGGCGTCACCTATAAAGTGACTGATCGCTACACCGTCGGTGGCGAAGTGCTGCAGCACAAATTCGATGACGTAGGCGGCACAGGCGACGATCTGGACGCGACCACGATCTCCCTGCGCGGTTCCATGCGCTTCTGATCTGTCTTGGCGGGATGACCCGCTTTGATGAAGGGCCGGCTTCCGAAAGGAGGCCGGTCTTTTTATTTACGCGGCGCGGCTCGCGCGCCCTTCGGCAAAGCGGCAGAGGTCGCGCAGGGCCGCCTCAAAGGCGCTGTCTTTGATCGTCATGGCCACGCGCACATGGCCCGCCGCCGCCGCGCCGAAACTCTCGCCCGGCATCACTGCGATATGCTGCTCGCCCAACAGGGCATCGGCAAATTCACTGCCGCTGAGACCCGTGGCGCGGACATCCAGCATCAGATACATCGCGCCTTGCGAGGGCACCGAGCGCACCACGTTTTGACCGCCCAAAACCCGCTGCGCCAGCGCGCGGCGGCGGGCGAAGGGGGCGCTGATTTCCTCTTCGAAAGCCGCGCCCTGGGCAAGGGCGTAGTCGCTCGCGTCCTGAATGAAGCCCGGCACGCCGTAGTTGGTATGAGTGGCAAGGTCGATCAGATCGCCGATGATGTCTTCGGGCCCAATGATCCAACCACAGCGGCTGCCGGTCATCGCGTGGGATTTCGACATGGAGCCGATGACCAGCGTTCTCTCCTCCATGCCCGGCAGGGCGCGGGGGCTGAGATGGGCGCCCTCCCAAATCTGCGTGTCATAGACCTCATCCGAGACGAGCCAGAGGTCACGATCTTGGCAGACCTGCGCGATCTCTTCCAAGGTTTCGCGGCCATAGATCACGCCCGTCGGGTTGTTGGGCGTGTTGATCAACAGCGCCTTTGCGCCTTCGGCGGCTGCCGCCAGATCCGCACCGCGGGGCAGGAACCCGTGATCGGCACGTGCCGCGACCGCCACGGCCCGCGCCCCGGCGGCCCGCAGGGTGCCGGGGTAGGTGGCGTAATAGGGGTCGATGTACAGCGCCGCATCGCCGGGGTCGCAGACCGCCATGAACGCCGCGAAAAGCCCCGCTTGCCCGCCCGGGGTCACCACCACGTTGTCCCGCGTCGTGCGCAGGCCAGTCCGCTCTTCGGCCCGCTTTGCAATCCGGTCGCGCAGGGCATCGGTGCCCGGCACGGCGGCATAGCCGGTATGGCCGCCGAGGGCGCTGCGGTGCATTTCTTGCAGGATCGGGGCGGCGGTGCGGATGTCATGCTCGCCGATGGTCAGCTCGGTCACCGGCACCCCTGCCGCGATCATCGCGCGCGATTTGTGAAACACTTCCCAACCGTCGGACCCTCCGGCCAGAACCCCTTTGATGCGCGATGATCTATCCATGATGCCTCCGAAAATTTCCGCACAAGGGGGCAGAGCCTTGGGGCTTTGTCAATCCGCGCGGGGAAAGGCGGGGGCGGGCTTGCATAAAACTTAACCGGACAAGGGGCTTGGCGCAGGACGGCGCGCTTGCTACAACCCGGTTATGAACACCACAACGCTCATTATTTGCTGCATTACCCGCTGAGACATCCTCGCGGGCCGCTGTTCACGTCATTCCCATTCTGACAAAACTATGCCAAGCCCGCGTCACACCCGCGCAAGGACGCCTGCCCATGACCCGTGACCTGACGATCAAGCTGCATAACACCGCCACTCGGAAGAAAGAGGGTTTCACGCCGATTGATGCGCAGAATGTGCGGATGTATGTCTGCGGCCCCACCGTCTACGACCGGGCGCACCTCGGCAACGCGCGGCCCGTGATCGTTTTCGATGTGCTCTACCGCGTGCTGCGCCATGTCTATGGGCCGCAGCATGTGACTTACGTGCGGAATTTTACCGATGTGGATGACAAGATCAACGCCCGCGCCGCTGAGAGCGGGCGCAGCATTGGCGAGATCACCGCCGAGACGACGCAGTGGTATCTCGATGACATGGCCGCCGTGGGCGCCTTGGAGCCCGACCACATGCCCCGTGCGACACAGTATATCCCCCAGATGGTCGCGATGATCCGCGGGTTGATAGAGGAGGGCTACGCCTATGAGGCCGAGGGCCATGTGCTGTTCCGGGTGCGTAAATACGCCGAATATGGCGCGCTTTCGGGCCGGTCGGTCGATGACATGATCGCAGGCGCGAGGGTCGAGGTGGCGCCCTACAAGGAAGACCCGATGGATTTCGTGCTGTGGAAGCCTTCGGACGAGGGCACGCCGGGCTGGCCCTCGCCCTGGGGGCAGGGGCGTCCGGGCTGGCATATTGAATGCTCCGCCATGGCGCATGACCTGTTGGGAGAGCGTTTCGACATCCACGGCGGCGGCATCGACCTGCAGTTCCCGCATCATGAGAATGAGATCGCCCAGTCGAAATGCGCGGGCCACGGGTTCGCCAACTACTGGCTGCACAATGAGATGTTGCAGGTCGAGGGCAAGAAGATGTCCAAGTCCCTGGGCAATTTCTTCACCGTGCGCGATCTGCTGGACCAGGGCGTGCCGGGAGAGGTGATCCGTTTCGTGATGCTCTCGACCCATTATCGCAAGCCGATGGACTGGACCGAAAAGAAGCGCGAGGAGGCCGAGAAGACTCTGAGGAAATGGTATCTTCAGGCGGCAGAGGCCGAGGCCGCGACGCCCGGGCCCGATCTGGTCGCGCTTCTGGCCGATGATCTCAACACCCACGGTGCGTTGACCGAATGCCACCGGCTCTCGGGCGCGGGCGATGCGGAAGGGCTGCGCGGTGCGCTGACGCTCTTGGGGCTGATGGACGCGCATATTCCCGATTGGGCCGCCGTGCAGGCGCTTGATCTGAGCGATGTTGAAGCCTTCCTCAGCGATGCCCGCGCCACCGCGATGGAGACCAAGGATTTCGCCGAGGTGGACCGGATCAAGAAGGCGCTGACCTCGGTCGGGATCGAGGTGCAGATGAGCAAGGACGGGGTGAAGCTGACCCCACCGCCGGGGTTTGACCGCAGCGAGCTGGAGGGGGTGTTGTGAGCCTCGCCGCTACCGCCTCCCGGCGCGCGGGCGCCATGCCCGACCTCCCCCCCGGGAGGGCATTTTGCAACGCCCGTCCCACGTGCTGTGGTCAGAGAGCGGAAACTCTCAGGTCGTCCCAGGCGGCAAAGCCCTCCCGAGGTCGGGCATGGCGCCTGCGCACCTTTGGTCAGGTTGGTTTCGGGAGAGCCGCCCCATGACCCGCGACCGCCTCACGATCTACGACACCACCCTGCGCGACGGGCAGCAGACCCAAGGCGTGCAGTTCTCCACCGATGAAAAACGCCAGATCGCCGAGGCGCTCGACGCGCTTGGGGTGGATTACATCGAAGGCGGCTGGCCCGGGGCCAACCCGACCGACAGCGCCTTTTTCGACGCGGCCCCGCCGACGCGGGCGAGGCTCACCGCCTTTGGCATGACCAAACGCGCGGGCATGTCGGCTGAGAATGACGACGTGCTGGCCGCTGTGCTCAATGCAGACACGAAATCCGTCTGTATCGTCGGCAAGACCCATGACTTCCACGTCAAGACCGCGCTCGGCATCACGCTGGCGGAGAACACCGACAACATCGCCAAATCCATCGCACATTTGGTTGCGCAGGGACGCGAGGCGCTTTTTGACGCCGAGCATTTCTTTGACGGCTACAAGGCCAATCCCGACTACGCGCTCGAAGCGATCCGCGCGGCCCATGACGCGGGCGCGCGTTGGATCGTGCTTTGCGACACCAATGGCGGCACGCTGCCCGATGAGATTGGCCGCATCACCCGCGCGGTGATCGCGGCGGGCATTCCGGGGGATCACTTGGGCATTCACACCCATGACGACACCGAGAACGCCGTGGCCTGCACGCTGGCGGCCGTCGACGCGGGCGCGCGACAGATCCAAGGCACGCTCAACGGGCTGGGGGAGCGCTGTGGCAACGCCAACCTCACCACCCTGATCCCGATCCTGATGCTGAAAAAACCCTATGCCAGCCGCTATGAGATCGGGGTGAGCCCTGAGGCGCTGCGCGGGCTCACGCGCACCAGCCGGATGCTGGATGAAATCCTGAACCGCGTGCCGATGAAACAGGCAGGCTTCGTCGGGTCTTCGGCCTTTGCGCATAAGGCGGGGCTGCATGCCAGCGCCATTGCCAAAGACCCCAGCACCTATGAACATATCGACCCCGCGCTCGTCGGCAATACCCGCGTCATCCCGATGTCGAACCAAGCCGGACAATCCAACCTGCGCAAACGGCTGAGCGATGCGGGCCTCTCGGTCGCCAAGGGCGACCCGGCGCTTGGCCGGATTTTGGAGGTGGTCAAGGACCGCGAAGCGCAGGGCTATGCCTATGACACCGCGCAGGCGAGCTTTGAGTTGCTGGCCCGCGACGTTATGGGCCAGTTGCCGCATCTGTTCGAGGTGGAGCGCTACCGCGTTACCGTCGAACGCCGCCGCAATGCCGAAGGCCGGATGGTCAGCCTTTCCGAGGCGGTCGTGGTGGTCGATGTCGATGGGGAAAAACGGCTCTCGGTCTCGGAATCGCTGGACGAGGATGGCGCCGACCGCGGCCCGGTCAACGCGCTGTCCAAGGCGCTGGCCAAGGATTTGGGCAAATACAGCAGCCTGTTGGATGACATGCGTCTGGTTGACTTCAAGGTGCGCATCACCCAAGGCGGCACCGAAGCCACCACCCGCGTCATCATCGACAGCGAAGACGGGCAGGGGCAGCGCTGGTCCACCGTGGGCGTCAGCGCCAACATACTCGACGCCTCATTCGAAGCGCTGCTTGATGCGATACGTTGGAAATTGATCCGGGACCGCGCCCAATGACAGATGATATGACCGCCTTTTTCACCCTCCACCGGGATCTGCCGCGCGAAGGGCCGGGGGAGCCTTCGGATGTGAGCTGGGCCGTGGAACAGGTCGATCTGCCTGCAAGGGCCGAAATTGCCGATGTGGCCTGCGGCCCCGGCAGCGACATCGGCGCCCTGCGCGCGGCGATCCCGCAGGGCCATGTGACCGCCCTCGATCAAACGGCGCATTTCGTCGACACCGCGCGGGGCCGTTTCGTGGCCGATGGCAATGTCACCCTGCTGCGCGCCGATATGGCCGCCATCGCCAATGAATACGATCTCATTTGGTGCGCCGGTGCGGTCTATTTCCTCGGCGTGACCGAGGCGCTGACGCGCTGGCGCAAATCGCTGCGCGCGGGCGGGGTTGTGGCCTTCTCCGAGCCCTGCTGGCTAACGGAAAGCCCGTCAGAAGAGGCCCGCGCGCAATGGGCGGATTACCCCGCGATGAGCGATGCAGAGGGCATTGCCGAGCGGGTCCGCGCGGCGGGCTATGAGGTCGTGGCGACCCGTGTCCTGTCGGATGAGGCTTGGGAGAATTACTACACCCCCTTGGAGGCGCGGATCGAAAAGCTGCGCCCCGGGGCGGAGGATAATCTGGCCGAAGTGCTCGATGCCGCCGAGGCAGAGATCGCCTGCTGGCGCGCGCATCGGGATGAGTTCGGCTATCTACTGACGGTGGCACGCCCCGCATGACCTTCGACGCCGATCTGAACGCCTGCGCCGCCATGGTAGAGCGCGCCGACCCTTGGCGCTTTCGCGCCGCCATGGCCGCCCCCGTCGAGACGCGCAAGCTGCTCTTCCCGCTCTATGCCTTCAACGTCGAGGTGGCCCGCGCCCCATGGGTCACCCAAGAGACGATGATCGCCGAGATGCGGCTGCAATGGTGGCGCGACGCGCTGGAAGAGATCGCCAAGGGCGGCCCGGTGCGGCGGCATGAGGTGACCACGCCGCTGGCCCGTGCGATCGCGCCGGAGGATGCGGACCTGCTTGACGAACTCGTCGCTGCGCGGCGGTGGGACATCTACAAAGACCCCTTCGAGGATGCCGGGCATTTCGAGCGCTATATCGACCAGACCGCAGGCCATCTGATGTGGGTCGCCGCCCGCCGCCTTGGGGCGGCGGATGAAGCGGTCGTGCGCGATGCGGCCTATGCCACTGGGATCGCCGCATGGCTCTGCGCCATTCCGAATTTGGAAGAGGCGGGCCGCGTGCCGCTGTTGGACGGCACGGCAGAGGGGGTCTCGGCCCTCGCCAAGGGGGCGCTCGACCGGCTGAAATCGGCCCGCGCCAATCGGGGCAAGATCCCCAAGGCGGCGCGCGCGGCGCTGCTGCCGGCCGCCCATGCGGGGCCGGTGTTGCGGGCCGCGGTGGATGCGCCGGAAAAGGTCTCGCAAGCCGCGCTGCCTGACCCGCGCCGCCATTTCGCGCTGCGGGCCTTGGCGTCGCGCTGGTAGGCGCTTAGCTCAGCTGCGTCTCCTTGCGGCTGCGCAGCACCAGCCAGATCAGTGAGCCGCCCGCCAACACTAAGAAGGGCACCATGGCAAGGTTCACCGCCGCCCAGCCTTCCTGCGCGGTCCCGCCCGAACAGTTCATCAGCCCGCCCGAGGCCAGTGAGGCCACGGTCACGCCGCCGAAGACCAAAAGGTCGTTCAGGCCCTGCATCCGCCCGCGCTCATGCGGCTCATGCGCGCCCGCAAGCATGGTGGTGGCCCCGATGAAGCCGAAGTTCCAGCCCAGCCCCAAAAGGATCAGCGCGACAAAGAAGTTGCCCAGTTCCACCCCCTGAAGCGCCACCAGCCCGGCGGCGGCAAGGATCGCAATGCCAAGGCCCATGATGCGCTCGACACCGAAACGGTTGATCAGATGGCCGGTAAAGAAGGACGGCGCGAACATCGCCAGCACGTGGCCGGTGACCACATAGCCCGCGCTGTCTTGGCTATAGCCGCAGCCGACGACCGCCAGCGGGGTCGAGGTCATCACGAGGTTCATCAATGCGTATGAGACCATGGCGCAGATCACAGCGACGGCGATGCGCGGCGTGGTCAAAAGCTCCCACCGGCTGCGGCCCTTGGGCGCGTCATGGGCCGGGATCGGCGGTTTCGGAATGTCAATGAAAAGAAACAGCAGCGCCCCGATGAGGTTCACCGCCACCACGGCCATATAGGTGCCGAGAAAGGGGACAACGAGGCTCATCGACGTGGCCGTGGCAAGCTGCGGCCCGATGATGGCCGAGACAAGACCGCCAGCCATGACATAGGAGATCGCCTTGGGCCGAAAATCATCCGAGGCGGTATCGGCAGCGGCGAACCGGTAGAACCCCTGCGCCGACATATAGATGCCTGTCAGGAGCGACCCCAGCAGGAAGACCGGAAAGGAGGCGAGATAAAGCCCATAGGCCGCGACCGCGCCGCCCAAGGCACCGCCCGCCGCGCCCAGAAAGAACCCCGCGCGGCGGCCATAGCGCTGCATGATGGCCGAGACCGGCGTGGCCGAGAGCATGGAGCCCAAAACGATCATCGAAATCGGCAGGGTGGCAAGACAGACATTGCTCGCAAGCGACTGCCCGGCAAGACCTCCGACAAGGAAAATCATCGGCATCTGCGCGCCGAGAAAGGCCTGTGCTGCCACCAGCACAGCTACGTTGCGCCGCGCGCGTCTGTCGTCGATCATGTCTGAATTCCTCACTTCCCGCCAAGGGGTAGCCCTGCCCTTGGGTAAGGGCAAGCCCGGCATCGGTTTTTGGCCCCCGATCCCGCTTGCGCCCGGCGGCAAGCTCGCCGATGATCGCGCCGATGACCGCCGCCGTTCGCCCTTCGCTGACCCTTCTTTTGCTCGCTGGCACCGCCGAAGCGCGGCAGCTTGCACCCGCCTTGGCGCAGGCCGGGCACCGGGTTACCGCTTGGCTGACCGAGCCGCCGCGCGGCAGCAACCCGATGCCGATGGCCTATGAGATGCGCGATGCTGGGGATGCCGCCGCGCTGCGGCGCGATATGACGGGCTTCGATGCGGTGCTTGATCTTAGCCATGGGTTCGATGCGGGGCTGAGCCACGCAGGCTATGCCGCCGCCACCTCTCTGGGCAAGCCCTTCGTCAGCTTTTCGCGGCCCCTTTGGCCCTTGGACAACCCGCTGCTGCAATCGGTGCCGGATGTCGCGGCCGCCGCCCGTGCCGTGCCACCCGCCGCCCGTGTCTTTGCCGCGACCGGCTGGGCCAGCCTGCCAGCGTTCCAACCGTTCAAGGGCGCGCGCCTCATGCTGCGGCAAACGAGCCGCCATGACCGCGCCGCGCCCTATGATTTTGTCGATCTGATCTTTGGCGATCCGCCATTCACCGTGCAGAGCGAGACTGCATTGTTCCGCGATCTTGGCGTCGACTTGCTGATTTGTCGCAACCTCGGCGGGCGGGCCAGCCGCCCGAAGGTTGACGCGGCCCTGTCGCTCGGCCTGCCGGTGGTCCTGATCGACAGGCCGCCACGGCCCGAGGGCGCGCCTTGCCTGACTGACCTCGACGCGATGCTGGATTGGGTGGCACGCCTGTGAGCCTCGCGCCTCCGATCACCTGCGACGCCGATGTGGCCGAGGGCGCGGCATGGCTGGCCGAGCAAGAGCCGCGTTTCGCCATGGCGCTGGCCCAGACCGGCCCGCTGCCGCTGCGCCTGCGCCCGCCCGGCTTCGCGGGGCTGCTCGACATCATCGTGGGGCAACAGGTGAGCGTGGCCTCGGCCCGTGCGATCTACGCGCGGCTTGTCACGGCGGGGTTGGATCGGCCCGAAAACGTCCTGCGCGCCGGTGACGATGGCCTGCGCGCCGCAGGGCTAAGCCGCCCCAAAGCGCGCTATGTGTTGGGCTTGGCGGAACGTGATTTCGACTTTGACGCGCTGCACGGGCTTCCCGATGACGAAGCCATGGCCGCGCTGGTCGACATGCAGGGGATCGGGCCGTGGACGGCGCAGATCTATGTGATGTTCTGCCTCGGCCGCCGCGATATCTTTCCCAGCGGCGACCTTGCGCTGCAAGAGGCGGCGCGGGGGCTTTTCGATCTGCCTGCCCGTCCCAGCCCGAAAGACCTCTCCGCCATGGCCGCCGCATGGTCACCTTGGCGGTCGGTTGCGGCGCGGCTGCTCTTTGCCTACTACCGGGTGTTGAAACAAAAGGAAGGATTGTCATGACACGGGTTTTGAACGCCGAGCGCCGCGCGCCGGTCTCTGGCACCACACGGTCGGTGGTGGTGTTCCTGCATGGCTATGGCGCGAACGGCGCCGATCTGCTGGGCCTTGCCGATCCGCTGAGCGAGCATTTGCCCGACACCCTTTTCGTCGCACCCGACGCGCCTGAGGCCTGCGCCGGTGCGCCGATGGGCTATCAGTGGTTCCCAATCCCATGGATCGACGGATCATCCGAAGAGGAATCGATGCGCGGGATGATGAGCGCGGTCGAAGACCTCGACGCCTTTCTCGATGCGCTGATGGTCGACGAAGATGTGCTGCCCGAACAGGTCGTGCTCTTTGGCTTTTCCCAAGGCACGATGATGTCGCTGCATGTGGCCCCACGGCGCGAAGATGCGGTGGCGGGGATCGTGGCCTTCTCGGGCCGTCTGCTCAACCCCGAAGCGCTGGCCGAAGAGGCGCGGGTCAAACCGCCGGTGCTGCTGGTCCATGGCGATGCCGATGACGTGGTGCCGCCGCAATCCTTGCCGCAGGCCGCCGAAGCGCTGCAAGAGGCGGGGTGGCAAGACGTTTACGCCCATGTGATGAAGGGCACCGGCCATGGCATCGCGCCCGATGGGCTGAGCGTGGCGCTGGCCTTCATGCGCGACAAACTGGGCCTCTAACCCTTCATCTCATCCCAAAGCCAGGGTTCGGCGAACTCAATCGAATTGCCAGCGGGGTCGCGCACATAGAGTGAGCGCGCCCCGTTGGGCCAATCAAAGCGGGTGTCGATCTCGACCCCGGCGGCCCGGAGCCGCGTCTCCATCGCGGCGATCTCATCACGTTTCATTGCGAAACAGACATGCCCCGGCCCCTGCGCCCCATGGGGCGGCACCGGCATTTCCGGATTGCCGGGCGGCTGCGCCGTGGCGGTGGGGTTGAAGACCAGCAAGACCGAAGGCCCAAGCGCAAAGAACATATGCCGGCCCGGCACCTCCTGAAACAGTTTCAGCCCCAGAATGTCTCGGTAAAACTCCCGCGCCGCGTCCAGATCCTCGACATAGACGGCGGCTTCGAGCACAGATTGCGGGGCGGGCGCATCGGGCAGGGGGCTTTTCGACATGCCTCAAGGTTAACAAACTCTGCCCATCTGTCACGCCTCTGTCGTAATCTTTGGGCAAAACCGGCGACATCTAGTGGTTCACCTTTGTCTTGCCAGAGAGAAACCGCGAGATATAGTGGCTAAAACGGGCAGAGGACGCGACCAGATGGACGGCGATTTCAGGACCGAATTTACCCGCCACCCGGCGGCGCTCAAACACCACCCCGCGCTGGTGCTCAACGCGGATTACCGACCTTTATCCTATTACCCGCTGTCGCTCTGGCCATGGCAGGAAGCGGTAAAGGCCAAATGGCTCGACCGGGTCGAGATCGTTGCCGAATATGACGAGGTGGTGCGCAGCCCCTCTACGGTGATTAGGATCCCGTCGGTTGTCGTTCTCAAAGACTATGTCAAACCTCAAAAGCGCGTGGCCTTCACGCGCTTTAATTTATTTCTGAGGGATGAATTTCGCTGCCAGTACTGCGGCGCGAAGGGGGAACTGACCTTTGACCATGTGGTGCCGCGTGCTGCCGGTGGGGTGACGAGTTGGCAAAACGTGGTCGCCGCCTGTAGCCCTTGCAACCTGCGCAAAGGCTCGCGGCCCCTGCACCGCACGGGGCTTGCCCTGCGCAAACCGCCGCGGCAACCCGCCGCTGAAGAGCTGCGCAACATGGGGCGCAAATTCCCGCCCGGCCATCTGCACGAAAGCTGGATGGATTTTCTCTATTGGGATGCCGAACTGGAGGCCTGACCTCAGATATCCAGTTCGACCCAGATGGGCACGTGATCCGACGGTTTGTCGCGCCCGCGCACGTCGCGGTCGATCTGGCAATCACGCAGCCGGTCGGCCACGGTGGGGGACAGGAGGAAGTGGTCGATGCGGATGCCGTTGTTGCGGTTCCACGCCCCGGCCTGATAATCCCAAAAGGAGTAATGCCCCGGCCCTTGGGTACGCGCCCGGAAGGCATCCGTAAGGCCAAGGTTCACCAGCCGCCGCCATGCGGCGCGGGATTCGGGTCGGAAGAGCGCATCTTCGCGCCAGCTGTCGGGTGTGGCGGCATCCTCGGCCTGCGGGATGATGTTGTAATCTCCCGCCATGAGGAAGGGCGTTTCCTCGGCCAGAAGTGCTTCGGCACGGGCTTGCAGCCGCGCCATCCATGCGAGTTTATAGTCATATTTCGGCCCCGGCGCCGGGTTGCCATTGGGCAGGTAGAGCCCGCAGACCCGCAGCGCCATATCGTCGCCCACAACCGTCGCTTCGATCCAGCGCGCCTGATCGTCGGCATCATCGCCCGGCAGGCCGCGAGACACATCCTCAAGCGGCAGTTTCGACAGGATCGCCACGCCGTTGAAGGATTTCTGCCCATGGGTTTCGACGTTATAGCCGCGCTCTTCGAGCATTTCGCGGGGGAAGGCCTCATCCACCGACTTGATCTCTTGCAGCACGACAACGTCCGGCTGCGCCTCGTCAAGCCAGTCGGGAAGGCCCGCCGCGCGGGCCTTGATACCGTTGATGTTGAAACTCGCGATCTTCATATCCGGCCCTCATTCGACGTCCGCCTGCTATCGCGCAATTGGCAGCGCGGAGCAAGGGGAAGGCATGCGCGCTTAAGGTGATTCTCTGACCCAATTTCCCGCTATTGTAGAGGTTCTGCGAGTGGGTCGCCCGTATTGTCTCGGTCTTGCCCTGTGGGTGGGATTTGTTTTTCTCCCCAGTCCGACAAAGAAAATCAGAATTGAGGCGAGACTGTGCAGCGACCTTAATGTGGATAAGTGTTACAGTACAATGTGTTAGCTCAAAAACGCTTGGATTAACACGCTTAACGTGCGTCAGTTGTCCTGGTACATCTTTAAATTGCAAAGCACTTTGAAAGGACCATACGATGACTGCTATTTTTGCACACGACTTCGCCCCCGTAACAGCCCTACAGACAGAGGACAATCCAATGGCGCTTGGCGCCGGTGTTGACCTGTTCACCACCGGCCTCAACCGTGGGGGCGGCGACATGCTGTTGGGCGAGGGGGTTGAGATGTTCACCACCGGGTTACAGCAGGACCGCAGCAGCATCACGCAAGGCGGCGGGGTCGGCCTGTTCACCACTGGCCTCGCCCCGGCTGAGGTGCTGCCCTTCAGCGGCTGAAACTGTGCAAGCGGGCGGCTCTGTCGCCCGCCGTTCCCCCCAGTCGGAGGCGATGCGATGACCAATGTTGTTCTGCTGAGACCTGACGAAAGCCAAGACCCGGCCATTCAAACGGCCCAGCTGATCCAAGCCTTTGCCGTGGGGCGGCGCGCGCGGGGGGATGTCTTTTGGCTAGGGCCTGTGGACATTGAGGATTTTCAAATCACCTGAGGTTTGATTCAACCTTCCAAAAGGGAGGTTTGAATGGAC